>CAXDMJ010000020.1:0-22273 GCA_963990035.1 uncultured Candidatus Poseidoniales archaeon
CAGATTGGATGATTTATCAAGATCTTGATGATTTGGTTGAAGCTTGTTTAGGTGCAGGTGAAAATAAGATTGCTACATTTGACTGTTCATGTTTTGATGGCGTTTATGTTACCGGTGGAATTACTGACGAATATCTCAACCGGATAGAAAAATCAAGAAATGATAAGGCTAAGAAATCTGCTTCTGCTTAGTTCATTTACCAGTTAGGATGAAAGAGTATTACCGCTTAGTATATCCATGAAACCCACTATTGACGTTCTGAAAACTGTCGAAATGAGTGGCGTAACAACGTCTACATGTTTGATGACAAATGGTGATGTTGCAGTAGGTGATGGTAATGGTAAAGTATCTATTTTTAACTTTGAAGGCGAATTAATTCAATCATACTCTATTGATGGAAAAGTTGTCGGAATGCTATATTTAGATGGTAGTCTTATTGTTGGATCTAGTATTTCAGGAGTGACAAAATTTTCGGATAATGATTCTTGGCATCATGAATTAAGTTCTGGTTGTGAAATGTTATTAGTATCTGGAACTGATTTTTTAGTTTCAGATAGTTCAGGAGTTTTATATCGCTTTAATTCCTCAGGATCTTTATTGTGGAAGAAAGAATATGGCCAAATAACTCATGCCACAAGCAATAATTCCTGTGATTTTTCCGCTATTGGTTTAGAAGATGGTAGGGTGATAATCTTAGATTCAAGTGGTAATATTTTACAAAACTCCCCTGCTGCTAGTGATGATATTGAAACGATTTCTTGTATGCGATTCCGTCCGGATGATATCTTAGTAGTCGCTAGAAATTCACTAGGTCTAGTAATTGATGAAAGACCCGAAAATCGTATTGAATGTTGGAGTATATTACGAGGTTTGATCCATACTAGTGAGGTTGAAAGTCTTGTTACTTCAATATGTATAACCTCTAATGGTGTAGTTTTAGGTTGTTTTAATGGGGAATTACTGAATTTAGAAGTTGGTTCAATTACCCAGGAGAGATTAGTAAAATTTGATTATCCAATAACTAAAATTACTAATTGGAATAATGATCTTCTCATTGCTTCATGGTTTGATGTTATTCGAATTAATTTTAATAATGAAATAATTTGGAGCCTTGAACATACAGGTATCGTTGAACATATTTTACGATTAGATGATTCCCGAGTTATCGTACTAGGTGATGATAAAAAACAGAGATTACCCAGTCCAATGTACATTATTAATCCTGATTCTACTATTAAAACAAATGAATATTTTTCTATTGACGAATCAGATATTGATGTCAAATTTTCAAATGAGTTCTCCGGAGCACTCTCAGAGGATGAAGAAAAAGCATCTTTTCTACGACCAGACTTGCCAAAAGATTCTTCTGAAATTTTTGATGCACTGGATGAGGAGTTAGAGATAATTGTCGAAACACCAATTGTTGAAGTTGATTTACTAGAAAATTTGTCCCGTTCAGCTAAATCGTTAAATTTACCTCCGATTGTAGATGTAGGTGAGGATAAAACAATTACTTCCAATCAAGAAGGTACTGCAATAGTTTTACTTGATGGTTCAAAATCTTATGACCCTGATGGTTTTGTTAAAACATGGTCATGGGAGAACGAAAAAGGAAAAGTTATTTCTGATAAATCTCAAGTTCAAGTCAAATTATCTAAAGGTGTTCATGTATTTTATTTGACAATATTTGATGACCGAGGAGCATCCTCTAAAGCCACATTGACTATACAAATAATTTAGTCAGCGAAGATTTGGACCTTGTTCGTATACCAAACTACCATCGCATTCTTTTCCCATGAATCATTATCAGACATTCCATCTAAAATTACTGTACTTCCTACGGAAAGGAATGCAGGATCTACTGTTGTATTAGTCCCCCATGGATAGTCATCATTATCATCAGAAAATATATCCCAATCGTGATTAATAGTTTCATGATTAATCACTTCACGTTCAAACATTCGATATTCGAAAGAAACTGATCTTAGGGCATAATCTGCTACTTGGAACACGCATTTATGTGATGGCCGTGTGAAAGATGTGTTTTCTATAATAGTCATATTAAGGATACATACTTGTCCATTCAACATTCCTTCACTATCTCCATTGTCATTATATCCCAGCACTAATGTCACGTTTGCATTCTCAGTTAATTCAGTATGGATTACTTCTACAAGAGTGAATCTCAACCCCGCATCTCCATTAATTTCTAAATCAGAGATATCCGGGACTCCATCGTCATCAGTATCTGCGAGTCCAGTTTGATATTCATCAAAGACGATATCAGTGATACTTAGACCTATTAATATCCCAATAATCATAGCTGACACAATGGCTAATCGGACATTTTTATTATCGAACACATTGCTATCCATACTTAATCGAAAGAGTTTTTTAATTTCAACGCATTGCTAGATTTCATGCTTGTAACTCTGAAAGAGCAGATTCAAGAGCAGGTATCGCATCTTCCCAAGTTGCAACAATTCCATAATCCGCAACTCCGAATATAGGTGCATCTGGATCTTTATTGATTGCTAAAATGTATTTGCTAGATCTCATACCGGCAAGATGTTGAATTGCACCTGAAATCCCTACTGCAATATACAGTGAAGGAGTTACTGTTTTTCCTGTCTGACCTACCTGCATTCTATGAGGCATACCCCATTCATCAACCACTGCTCTACTTGCACCTACCGCAGCTCCAACAATATCTGCAATTTTTTCTAAGTGTGAGAAATTATCTATTGAACCCATCCCTCTTCCACCTGATATGATAATATCTGCTTCTGTAACATCTAACCGCTCACTTGCTTGGTTGATTGCTTCTTGTATAGAAATTTTGATATCTGCAGATTGATTAACGACATTAATAGGTGCATCATTACCCGAATTCGCTGCTTCGAAAGCATTTGGCCTAAGTGTTATCACTGCATATCCAGAAATAGTCAGAGTTTCGATTGCTTTTCCAGAGTAAGCTGGTCTTGTTACAGTAATTCCTTGATCTTCAGCGACCACAGAGATTGACACAATGTCTTGGATTATTGGTACGTTTCTCATAGCAGCAATTCTTGCACTAATCTCTCTTCCATTTGGTGTTGCAGAGACTAATATGTATCCTTCACATACTGAATTTAATGCAGTAGCCCAAGCACCTCCATCAAAAATATCGAAGCAATCTCCAACTACTGATATTACTTTTTCAACTCCTTCAATATTTGCTGCTTCTTCTGCTGCAATCCCATTAGGGCAAATTACTATTGATTTACAACCCATACTTGACACAGATCCAATTAATTGGTATGTGGTTGGATGCAGGTCTGTTCCGTTTGTTTCTGCTAATATTGTAAAAATCATCTTATACACCTCAGATTACATTTGCCTCATTACGTAGTTTTAATACAACTATAGGTACATGTTCTGCACCTTCGAATTTTTGTCCTGCAGCTTTCTCAGGAGGTGGAGTTTGAGAGTCTAGATTGACTCTTAAGTCTCCTACATCTACTCCTAAATCTTCAGAAGTAATTGATTCTATAACTTTCTTTTTCGCCATCATAATTCCTCTGACATTCGGTCTTCTAAGTTCCGATGAACCTTTATCAAAAGCAAATACACTTATTCCATTTACTGATACTTTTTCTGTACCTGTATTGCTAGGTCTTAATGCTGTGAACGTTCCATCCAAATAATTTACTTCTGAAACTAATGTCACACATGCAGAATCTAGTAATTCAGCTACACCTGGACCAGTTGATCCTGAATTTGTATCTGCGGCTTGTTTTCCACAAAGGACAACATTTGCCTCATATTTTTTGATAGCCGCTGATAATAATTTTTGGATATGTGTGCTATCGATATAGAAGGAATTCTTTTCATTTCTTACTCCTTCATCAGAGATGTGAACTAGAGTATCTGCCCCAACTGCAGCTGCATCTGTCAGCATTTTCTTTGTTCGTTCTGGCCCAAAAGTTATGGCAATCAAATTCCCACCAGTTTTATCTTTTATCTGTAATCCTGATTCTAATGCATATTCATCATATGGGCTCATAGACCATTTACTAACTGAATTTGCATCTACTTTCCCTCCAGATATTGTAATCTTCGCAGTAGTATCGGGAACTTGTTTTAGTAGCACAGCAATATTCATATTTATTCCTCTATTTTGTCCGAATTGTATTTCATGTTTCAATTTAACTAATTGATGATTAAGCATTTCTTGTAAATGCTTGAATTCCTGTAATGTGTCTACCAATTATGAGATTATGAATGTCATGTGTACCCTCATAGGTTTTCACTGATTCAAGATTTGCCATATGTCGCATAATTGGATACTCATCGAGGATACCGTTAGCTCCATGAATATCTCTAGCAACTCTAGCAATTTCCAGAGCAATATCTACATTATTCATTTTTGCTAATGAGATATGTTCCGGTATCCAAGTCCCAGCATCTTTCTTTTGAGCTAAATGATAAGCCAGTAGTTGTCCTTTGGTTATTTCTCTCAGCATCCAAGCTAATTTATTTTGAACCAACTGATAAGATGCTATTGGATGATCGAATTGTATTCTACTCATTGCATAATCTTTTGATGAATTAAAACAAGCTTGTGCTGAACCTAATGCTCCCCAAGATATTCCGAATCTTGCATTATTTAGGCAAGAAAATGGTCCTCTAAGACCTTTGACACTGGGCAACATGCGATCTTTTGGAATCTTACAGTCTTGGAATACTAATTCGCTAGTTACGCTAGCTTTGAGGGAATGCTTTCCTTTCATCTCAGGTGCTGAGAAACCAGGATCATTTTTTTCAACAATAAATCCGCGTATGACGCCATCTAATTTAGCCCACACAACTGCTAACTCTGCGATACTCCCATTTGTTATCCACATTTTAGCGCCATTAAGGAGATAATGATCACCTTTATCTTCAGCCTTTGTAATCATATCACCAGGATTAGAACCATAGTCTGGTTCAGTTAATCCGAAGCAGCCAATCCATTCTCCACTAGCCATTTTAGGTAAGTAATAATTTTTCTGTTCTTCACTGCCGAAATCCCATATTGGGTACATTGCTAGTGAACCTTGAACACTTGCGAAAGATCTTAATCCGCTGTCACCTCTCTCAAGTTCTCTGCATATTACTCCGTATGCAGTGTATGATAGACCAGGGCATCCATACCCCTTTAGAGGTGCACCTAGTACACCCATTTCTCCTAAGGCGACTCTCCATTCATCAGGAAATACCCCGTCTCTACATGCTTTTTCGATATTCGGTATGACTTCTTCATCTACCCAATCTCGCACCATATCGCGAACCATTCTCTCTTCTTCACTCAATAATGAGTCAACATCGTAGAAGTCTAAAGCCTCATATGCCATAATTCTCATTCGTTGGCGATAATAGAGGCCACATGAATGTTACTAATTGGCTCAGTAGATTTGGGGGCTTATCTTTTCCCTCGTCCTTTCCTTCTAGCATCTCTTTTCTCTTGCTTACTGCCGAATCTTATAGTCATCCAATATTGCATCTTTGGCGAGGAAGTGTATACTAGTGTCAACAGTAGCATTCCTATTGTTAGTGGAATCAAAAAGCCGATAAAACCACCGAGTACAAGTCCAATTCCTCCCTTTTCTACTGTTGAATGATACTCAACCAATGTGCCTCGGCTAGTGATTAACCATCCGCTGTCTTGTCCAGTACCCCAAGTTCCAACTATCCTTTCACCTGATATAGTGGCATCGAAATTTTTTGCATCTTCATTATCTAGCCAAGGATATGTCGCATTAGCACTAACATCATGCTCTAATAGTGAGAATGGAGCAACAATAATCAATGATCTTGAATCTTTTTGGTGCTTTAGATTAGTGAATTGACCCTCTACCCCCATAACATCACTTACTGATAATTCACTTTGTAAGACACCACCTTGATTGAGTTTAATCATTCCAACTTGCTTACTACTAGAAACGGAAACGCAATACATTTCATAGTTCGATGGACATATCACACTAGTCCAGGGGTAGAAACTCCCCCCAATCCAAGTTAACATATGGTCTCTGTCGATTATCCCGATACCATCGGTAGATGACGATACGACACATAGCATTAACTCGTCATGACAATCAATACTTGTGACATCACCTTCTCCTCTTCCTTCAACTAAGTGGATGTCGAGTCCTCCATCCCCCTCTGCTCTGATACGCCATAACCATCCATCATCTCCACCTACATATGCCCATGAACCTGCAGTATTCCATGAAATAGAATTTAATTGTGTTTGACCGAAATTTAGTTTTTCTCCTGCTTGTGTGAGTGAATAATCTTCTGCAGAATATCTTAGAACCATCCCCTCATCTCCAACTAAAAATGCAGTTCCTCCTCCTGGATGCCAATCAGCATCCCTCATTTTTTGTTTATCTGTTGCTGAAAGTGGAATTTGAATATTGGGACTATTAGCAAATATGAGTGCTGCATAACCATCTGCTCCATACACTAAAATTCTGTTTCCTTCAGGATTTTCGGCTATACCTTGAATACCTAAATCATCAGGATCTAATATTATTATTGAATCTAATTCTACTGCTGATTCTGCACTGACAATCGGTGACGCTAATATTGAAATTATCAGAACCCCCATTAGTACCGCACGTCTTACTCCCATAGTGCTCCGGATACGAACATAGGTTTAGCCCTGTTTAATATGCCTTCAGATGTTATCTTTCTCTCGTAGTATTGAATAAGCAATTACTGCGCGCTCGACTTATGGAGAGATTCGACGTTAAGCGAGGATTGATGAAACAAATTATGGCAGATGGTGGATTAGCGGTACTAGCTAAGAAATATTTTGAGAATGTTGAGGCAGATGGCGAAACATCTTTTTCAGGTTCTCACGACATCATGGTTTCGATCAAAGCCCACTTCTCAGAAACAGGTGCTTTAGTTATAGATGTCAAGAATATCCCTCCAAATTTCGATGATCCAGATGCAATGAAAATTGCTCAAGATAGTCGTAGAAAATGGACTCAATTTCTTGATGAAGCAACAGGTTATACTTCTAAACAACGTGGTGACAAAGCCAAAGAATGGGCTAAAAAAGCATCTAAAGCAAGATCTGCAGTTAATGCTGCAAAGCATTTTATGAAGTTATCAAAAAATGTATCCGAAGAAGTTCAATCCCAAGCAAACGAATTAATTGATGAGATAGAATCTGCATTAGAACAAGGTGAGAATACCAGAGCCGCAGGACGTGGCGAAAAATTGGGCAAGTTATTTCAATAACTAGGTGATTCAATGAGCAATGCTGACTTTATATCTCAACTTGATGAGGACAGCCGTGCTAAAATAGAACGGATGTTTAGTAGTTGTGAAGAAGTTGTAGGAATTGATCATGTCGCGAAAATTGTTTCGGGGCAAGCAAGTCACTCTGGTGATTCTCAATTGAAAGCATATATTGGACTTGAACCCAGTGGGAAGGCTCACCTAGGATGGATGATACTTGCTGAAACTATGAAGAAAATGCTTGATGAGGGTGTCCATATCACTGTGCTGTTAGCGGATTGGCATGCTTGGGTTAATGATAAATTTTCTAGAGATATGGATAAAATATCATTGGCGGCAGATTATATGTCTGAAGTTTTTAGAGTGTTGTTAGACCATCCTGTAGAAGGTTCTGGTTCTGGTGAAATAAAATTCATTCGTGCATCTGAAATGATGGAATCAGGGAAATATTGGGAACGTGTGTTAAAATGTTCTAAAAATATGAGTTTATCTCGTGTCAGAAGAACATTTAGTATCATGGGCCGAGATGAAGATTCTTCTGATCATGATTTATCTGCATTTTTTTATCCAGCGTTACAAGCTGCAGATATTTTTGAATTAGAAGTTGATATCGCACTGGGTGGAATGGATCAAAGAAAAGCACATATGTACATGCGTGAAGTCGCAGATAGAAATAAATGGGTAAAAGCTACATGTATCCATACCCCTATGCTTTCAGGGTTAAAGGGGTCTAGTGGGAGAATGGATTCATATGATCATAAAATGTCTAAATCTGACCCTAATAATGCTATTTTATTACATGATACTCCAAAAAAATTAGAGAAGAAAATGCGTAAAGCATTTTTAGAAATAGGTAATGACAACTCTGCAATATATGAAATCGCAAAGTATGTATTATTCCCTAGATTAGGTAAACTAAAAGTCGAACCTAAACCTGAATTTGGCCAACCTTCTGAATGGGATGATATTGATACTTTAATTACCGCAATAAATGATGGAGTCGTACATCCATTTGATGCAAAAATGGCTGTTGCTAGAGGTTTAGGGGATGTTTTAGCACCTATTTCTGAGTATTTCTTAGAAAAAACAGATCTATTAGATGCTATGAATTCAATCACTGGCTCGCAGTAACCCGTTTTAATAATCGGTCTGTTTAATCCAATTCCATAGTAGATATGATAACCCTCTTTCTTTGCGCCAAGTTTGGAAGAGTTGTTATGACAGAGGTAGGAATCGATGATATCGCCATACATTTCCCTAAATTATATTTTGACATGGAGGATTTTGCAGAATTCCGTGGAGCTGATTTTGGTAAACTAAATCGTGGTCTTGGCTTGAAAGCTATGGCAATACCTGACGTACATGAGGATACGGCTACAATGGGAGCAAATGCATGTGCTCGTCTAATTGATAGGAATAATCTTGATCCTAATAAAATAGGCCGAATTTATCTAGGGACAGAATCCGCACTTGATGGTGCTAAGCCTACTGCTACTTACATTATGGATATGCTAGAACAGAGATATCAAGGTGATCATGGTATTGATTGCTTTAGAAATTGTGATGTCGTTGATTTGACATTCGCTTGTATCGGTGCAGTTGATGCTATGCATAATACTCTTGATTGGGTTGCAAGGGGTGGCGAATCTCAAGATAGGATGGGAATTGTAGTATTTGCTGATAATGCCAAATACGATTTAGAATCATCTGGAGAATATACTCAAGGTGCAGGTGGAGGAGCAATTCTAATACGACATAATCCTAGATTAATCGTAATTCCTGATAATTGGGGAGTTTCAACAATGCCAGTTCATGATTTCTTCAAACCAAGAAGAGAAGTAGATATGAAAACAGTTGTTGAAAATGTACTCGATTTAGCCGAAGAAGCAGGTGAAGAGCCAAGGAAAGCCGGTTTAGTTGAAAGAATCCTTGATGTTTTACCTATATCTTCATTAAAAGATAATATTTTATTTGAGTCTAAAACATTGAAAATACACAAAGATACACCTGTTTTCGATGGTCAATTTTCTAATAGATGTTATTCAGAATCAGTTAAGCAGGCCTTTATTAATTTTAGAATAGAAGCAATTCGTTCTGGGCGTTATGATCCTGATGAAGATGAGATTCTTACCAACCAATGGAAGAGGATTATTGTACACCTTCCTTATGCATTCCAGGGGAAGAGAATGTTTCCTGATGTATTCAGGCATGATCGAAGGCATCTTCCACTATGGAATGAGATTCTTGAAGAAATAGGTGAAGAACCATTCCAAGAAAATTTTGAAGATACTGTGGATGGATATGAAGAATTTGAGAAAGCCAATGACCAATATAGGAGATTAATATCTAAAACACCAATGTTCAAGAAATTTGTTGAAGCGAGAATAGAGAAAGCTCAACGCGCATCTAGTTTAGTTGGTAATCAATATACTGGTTCAATTTTTCTTGCTTTAATGTCAACTATCGAATCAGACTTTTTGGATGATGAAAAGATGATTGGCGACCGAATAGGTTTGTGTGGTTATGGGTCTGGTGCTAAGGCAAAAGTTTTCGAGGGAATAGTTCAATCAGGATGGAAAGATGTTGCTTCAAAATTCAATCTTTTCGAGAGACTCTCCGAAAGGCATCCTATCAATAAGGAAATTTACGAATCCCTACATCGAGGTTCTCAGAAAAGTTCTGTAGTGACACCGAATAAAGAATTCGCACTAGTTTCTATCGGTGGTGCGAATGTTCTAGAAGGTCAAAGGAAATATTCTTGGATAGAATGATTCCTTAGGGTTTAATCGCTCTATTTATTACTATTTTTTGTACTTCTTGAGTGCCTTCATATATCTGAGTAATTTTGGCGTCTCTAAAGAATCTTTCAACCGGGAAATCAGTTGTATATCCATATCCTCCTAGTATCTGAACTGCTCTCTCAGCAACCCACATTGCAGTATCCCCTGCGAATAATTTAGCCATACTTGCTTCTTTAGTATGTCTTTTACCTCCTTCTTCGTAATGCTTTTGTTTAGCCCATGCTGCTTTGTATACCATCATTCTAGCCGCCTCAACTTGAGTTGCCATGTCTGCTAAATAATTCCCAATACTTTGATGGTGTGAAATTGGTTTTCCAAAAGCCTGTCTTTCATATGAATAGTTCAATGCAGATTCAAACGCCCCTTGTGCAATTCCTAATGCCTGCGCTGCGATACCTATTCTTGAATTATCAAGAGCATTCATTGCAATAGGGAATCCTTCGCCTACATTTTTCAATATATTTTCCACTGGCACCTTACAATTATCCAACAATAATACACACGTATCTGAAGACCTTATACCAAGTTTTTCTTCCTTTTTACCTACACTGAAGCCTTCCATTGATGAATCAACTATGAATGCAGTAGTGCCCCCATGTCTTTTAACGCCATAATCTGGATGATCCACATCTTTAGCGAATAATACATAAATATCTGCACTTTGTCCATTTGTGACCCACATTTTTTCTCCATTTAATATGAAGTTCTTCCCATCTTCTGAAATCTTTGCTTTACAAACCATTGCAGCGGCATCTGTTCCAGCACCTGCTTCGGAAAGTGAATATGCTCCAATTTCTTTTTTAGTGAGTCTTGTCAAATATTTTTCTTTTTGCATTTCATTGCCATGAAGGGCTATAGTTTTAGCACATAATCCTACATGTACACAAAACATAACTGCAAACGATGGATCAACTCTAGCAAGTTCTTCAATAATTATTGCTTCAGAAATATCATCTACTGGACTTCCACCATATTTTTCAGGTATTGTAATACCTTGTAATCCATATTCACAGAACTTTTCCCATTCATCTAGAGGTGGTAATGCGTTCCTGTCACGTTCTAAGCATGTAGGTTCTAATACCTCTTCTGCAAAGCTCCGAACCATCTCTCGAATCATGCTTTGTTCTTCTGTTTCCATGAAATCCATCATCTCACCTAACTCTCGGAAGTGAATGGTGTTGTTAATGTCTCGTAATGACAAATGTTACAACTTCTTCGAATAGAAGATTTCAAAGCGGTTGTCAGTTGGGCGCAGGTCGAGAATTAGTATGGCGGACAGCGATTATTACGAATTTGGCGTGGCACATGGTAGAAAATATACTCTTGAACATCTCTGGATACAGGTATTAGATGAAAAGAAAGCAGACTCTCAAATTAAGATAGGTATTAGCGAGTTTGTACGGGCAGAATATGGAGATATTGTCCGTGTAATTTTAACAAAACCTGAAGATGATTCTGAGTTTAAATCAGAAGATAGAGATTCAGATGAAGAAGTAACACAAGATGATGATGCACCAACTCCAATGACTAGTGGAGATGAAGTAGGACTTGATGACTTACTGATTACTGTAACTACAGAATATGAGAAATTATTGATTAATGCCCCATTTCCATGCAAAATCGTTTCATTAAATGGCGATATTGAAGATAACCCTGATCTTGTTAATGACGATGCTTATGCAGATGGTTGGTGCGTAATAGTGCAGCCACATGAGTTTGATCCTGATCAATTTTTAGATGAAAAAGAATACATTGAGTATCTTAATGAAGTTTGATTACGGCCAGGATAATATTGGCCAGCTTTTGTAGTCTTCTTTTTCCCAATCTATGTCGTCTAATAATTTCAAAATATCTTTTTTATCTGTGAGATTTTTTTCAATTTGTTGCCGGAATAACCAACCCTTCAGCATTCCTAATTTTGGTCCCGGCTCAATATTAGTTATCTCCACGAGCATAGTTCCATCAATAAGTGGATTTCTATTTTTTACCGTATTTTTCATGCCATTATAACTCTCAATAAACTCTGAGGGGTTATGATAATCTAGAATTGCATCTTTCTGTTCATCCGAGAGGTAGACACTAAATCTTCTTAAACTTTTTAAATCATTATCGAAAATTACTGATTTATTATCGTGTAAGAAAGAAATAATATCAAGTTCCTTTCTAGAAAATTTCAGTATATCTCTTAATTTATTAGAAAGTTGATTGCCATTGCAATCATTATTTTTTAGAATTCTTGCTAAAGTCACTAATGAATTTTTTTCACTTGTATTTACTAATTCTATTACTAAGTCATGGAATATATTGGCTAAAACTCCTGTTTCTTCCATTTTATTCAGAATTTCACTAGAATTATTTTTAGATAATATTTTCTTAATTTCATCCCCAATTCTTTCATTAGATACATTATCTAACATTTTCTTATTTCTTATAATTGCTAATTCTAAATCTTTATCTAAACTTCTTACTATGCCATTATCTCCATCTAAGAACCGAAATGCACGCATTATTCTTAGCCCATCTTCTGCAATTCTTTCATTAGCATCTCCAACTGATCTAAGAATATTCTGATGTAAATCTTCTTTCCCACCAAATATATCAATTATTTCCCAATTTTTATCAATTGCCATAGCATTTATGGTGAAATCTCGACGTGCTAGATCTTCTTCGATTTCGTTCCCAAATAATACGTTATCAGGTCTCCTTCCATCGCCATAAGTCCCCTCTTTACGTAAAGTAGTAACTTCCCATTGCCCATCTATTTCTTTTTCCAGTCTAACTATTACTGTACCATAATCTTCTCCAATTGGTATTGATCTAGGAAATAGCATCTTCACTTCATCAGGAGTTAATGTTGTGGCTATATCCAAATCTGATAATGAATTACCAAGTAGTACTTGTCTAACCCAACCTCCTACAATCCACGCTTCTCCTTCTACTCTCAGCCTCTGGAGGACTAAATTATCACCATGTGATAGGTGGCGACTGAGTTCATCCATGTATCTCCGTATATGTTGGAGAACATCAGGCCTTCGGGCACCAAAACTAACAGTGATGAACTTCTCCCGGTAGATATGAAGGTCGAGTTAGTCCCTTTAGAAGTACTTAGACCTCATGAACAGGTCATACCAAAAAAAGTTGATCAGTTAGAAAAAATGACTCATCGATGGAATGCTTATACTAAGCCATTATTGATAGATAGATCTACAGGTACTATTCTTGATGGCCATCATCGGTATCACGTTGCTCAAAGGTTAGATCTGAAATGTATTCCCTGCGTACTTATTGATTATCTTGAGGATGATCTCATTGAACTTGATGTTTGGCCTAACTGTGGACTAGATGAAATTACTAAAAATGATGTAATTACTGCAGCACTATCTGGTGAATTATTAAGTCCTAAAACTAGCCGTCATAGACTTTCAGACCATCTTCCACCTATCGCAGTCCCAATATCTCGACTCAAGCAACCAGCAGTTTAGTTTCCAATAGTTTTAATGAACATATTAGCAGAACTTGATATTGATTCATTTTCTGACTGTTGTAAGTCTCGGATAATTGTCATAATTTCTTGATCATCCTGATTTTTTCCGAATAAATCTTCAATTATACGTGCTCTTAAAACATCACTTCTTTTTTCATCAAGAAGTATTTTCTTTCTTAATTCATTTGCTTCAGCTGATTTATTTCTTCTCAATATACCTGAGATTAGTTTATCATTTGATGAATTGATAATTATAGCCATCAATTCACTAATTTCTTCTAGGTTTTTATCCTTCATTGAATCTACAATCATTTTCACCATTTGTGGATTTTCTTGCTCTATCCAGATTGATATTTTCTCACGTATTAATTTTGATTCTCTCCCACTTTCTATTAACATTATAATTGCGTCTATTTGTGTACTCTTATCATTCTCTGCAATATCGATTATAATCTCATCATATTTTCCTGCAGAATTTAATTCAGGACGATTTCTAAGGAGTAGTACCGCTTTCTTCCTTACTCTACTTGATTTATCTTTTAGAATTGTTTTTATTATCTCATCCTCAATCTCTGCCATCCGCTCGACTTTATCTATTGCTAGAATACGTATACCACTTTCTTCAACTAAAATTGCTTCCTTAATTAAAAGATCATCTTGCTCTAATCTTATCTTCCATGCATTTAATTTAACCAACGGATCATTATCGCTAGATAGTTTTTTTAATATTGATTTACTAGATTTACCAATTCTGGGAGCGATTCTACATGCTAGAATTCTCTCCTCTGTTCTCCTTGAGGTGGTTAATCTTTCAGCTAATTTCAAGTCTTTCATTGTAGCCCATTTCTGTATTGCAATAAGTGCCTTGCCTCTGAACCACTCATCCGAATCATCTAGCAATGGAATGAATGCATCAATTGCTATTGGATCATCTAATTCAAATAATTTCCTAACTGCTCTTCTTCTTTGTCGAACATCTTTATTGTTCAACTGCCGCATTGCAGCTCTAACCACAAATCTTCCAGTCGTATACAGTGCAAGAATACTTCTGTTCACGGAACTAGGTCTTTATGTCCACCAGCCATTGATTCTCTATCCTCATCTGAATCAATAAAACTAACGAAATCCATTGAAATCAAATGGCCAAATATTGGCCAAATAGGTGCTAACCACTCCATTTCAGACATTATTAAGTCCATTACTGGATGTTCTAGAATCTCCTCTTCTGAGGCAATATCGGAGATAGGGGGGATGTCTCTTGGTAATTCCCTAAGCGATAGAATAAGTTGTTCAACACTCTGAAATGTCATCTCATCGATTTCAATAATGTCTGAAATTAATGCTAAGGAATCTTCTAATCCTTCTGCTAAAACTTGAGGGTCAAGAGGGTTTCTTTCAGAATTAATTGCATCCATAGGGCCGAAAACAACTCCGCCGAGATCAGTATCTAACCATTGATTTCCATATTTTTCTCTTTTGAGTAATCTCTGTTGCACTGTCCCTCCAAATGGCCCAAGAATAAATGCGCTATCTTGTAAGATTGTATTCAAAACTTCAGGTATTTCTCTAACGGCTCCGGTAATTAGAACTCTATTAATTGGTTTTTCATAATCTTCAAAATAATCCATGCTTGATGATGATAATACTCTAATAATTCCTTTTGATTCATAATTTTCCAAAGTATTCCTTGTATGTTCTAGAACTTCATTATGTGGCTCGATTATTGTTACTATTCCATTCACCCCTAGAATATTATCTAAAAGTGCTGCAAGATAACCACCTTTTGCTCCCATTAATAAAAAATGTAACCCTTCTTTAATCTCTAAATGATGGAGTAATGTCGCGATCATATGTGGTGCAGAAATATTTTTCACTGCTCCAGCATTTGTTATCATAAATGTGACTGGTTTATCCTGCCAAAATTCATCACTTGGATACTCAATGAAATCACTTATTTCTACGGATTTGAATGCATTTTCGATGTTTTTATCTAATGTGACTCCTGCTATTTTCAAACTCTCTAGTAGGTCGTCTATATCGCTCAAAGTACCACTCTCTAACAGAATGTTCGACCGCCAATGATTTGAATGCGACGCTGCCCGAGTCTCTTTGTGGGGCCCGTGGTCTAGGGGTTATGACGTTGCTCTTACAAAGCGAAGATCGCAGGTTCAATTCCTGCCGGGCCCACCACTTCAACCCTCAATGAGTTAGTGTAAACAGTCAAGAAGGGCGGCTATGAGGGGTACACGTGGTAGAAGAGACTGCGGGATTAGCATCTCGAATGACAAGACGCCTAAGGAAGAAGGGTTGGACCATATCTACTGCTGAATCATGCACTGGTGGATTACTTGCTTCATTGATAACAGATATCTCTGGTGCATCCCAATGGTTTAGACAAGGATGGGTAGTTTATTCAAATGAAGCGAAAATGAGAGAGTTAGGTGTTGAGAAATCTGCTTTTGATGAAGGAGATGCAGGAGCAGTATCCCATGAAGTAGCAGTTCAAATGGCAAGAGGTGCCAGATACCAATCAGGATCTGATGTTTCTATCGCAATAACTGGAATTGCAGGACCTGGAGGTTCAACTGCTGATAAAGAAGTTGGACGTGTTCATGTAGCAGTGATTGCTAGAGATTATTTCCTAGTACGTAGGATGGATTTCGGAGATAATGATAGATTAGATAATAAGCGCTCATTTGCAGTATTTGCTCTTCGTTTGGCTCTTGAGACATTAGATAGATTAGAGGAACAGAGTGATGCCTCTGATGAGGTTATAGACGAGTCTGAGGATTTAACCCCAGATATCTCTCAAATGGATCCTTCTTCAGAAGAATGGGAAGGTAGTATGTCTTGGGCCGTAGAAGAAACAACAGTTGTAGATGAAATTCATAAAGTCGATTTAGCATCACTTACAGACTGGGATGAATGACTTCTTTACAGCGATATTATCATGAGCGTATCTGTCTGACCTCGGACAGATGGCATCGGACCTTTGGGCGGAACGGCAGAAGATATTGCTTGCCGCTGGACTTCTTGTAATGTCTCAAGATGCTAAGAAAAAAATTGAAGCATTAGATGATTTATCTCCATTAATAGAAGCTGCAAACTTGTCTAAAATTAACATACTTAATTCTCAATCAATCGATCAATTACTTTCTTTAGTTCCTACAGCAAAGGTTGAACCTGTATCTGTCCCTGTTTCTATTAAGACATCTCAGGCTACACTCCCAGCCGCTGATAACCCCTCTCCTATCGGTAGAGTAATAGCTCCAATTTCTAGTCCAGAAATATCTGTTTCACCTCGAACTCATGGATTATCTCATTATAACCTTAATGATTTTCCTATGTTAGCCAAGGATGTTGATTCAGAAATAGAAGTACATTTTGATATAACTGGTAACTCAGTTACTGAAGGGAAATTATCTGATATCAAATCACTTTTTAATAGCCGCTTGAGTAAAATTAGAAACCTGATGATAGAAGGTCGTTCATTACCAAGAAGGCCCATATCTAATGCCGAAGCATATCGTAATCGTCAACGTTTTTCATCTTCTGAATATGAAATTACCATTGTTGGACTAGTGAGTGAACCTCGTTGGGCTAGATCTGGTAATCTAATGTTCATGGTCGAGGATGAAACTACACAAATTCAATGTCTTCTCAAACCTCCATCAGGTGCTAACCCATTACATGCTGCTTTAGATGGCCTGATGAATGATGATGTGATTGCTGTTAGTGGGTACTTTATTGGTGACAGGAGTGACTTATTTATTTCCTCTAATATACACATGCCACCTCTTCCTCGCAGAGCTAAGAACACAGCTAGTGCCGAAGAAGCAGTTTCTGCTGCTTTCTTATCTGATATCCACGTAGGAAGTAAAACATTCCTCGAACCACAATGGGATAAAATGATTAATTGGTTTAACAATGATCCACTGGCTCGAACAATAAAATATTTCGTTCTTAGTGGCGATGGTGTAGACGGTGTTGGAATATACCCAGGCCAAGAAAGGCATCTTGCAATTACTGATTTATTTAAGCAATATGGGGCTCTTGCTAAACTTTTGAGTGGTCTTCCCGATTGGGTCGATGTGATTATTCTACCAGGTAATCATGATGCAGTACGGCCTGCTGAACCTCAACCTGCTTTAGATCCTGAAGTTCAGCAAGATTATTCCGATGCAATTTTTGTAGGTAATCCCTGTGATTTTAGTCTTCATGGAGTTCGAATATTATCCTATCATGGTAAAAGTATTGATGATTTTGTAGCAGGACTTAGGTCTGTAACTTATGCTAAACCTGAGATGGCTATGCGTTCTATGCTTGAAAGAAGACATTTAGCTCCAACTTGGGGTGGAAAAACTCCTTTATCGCCTGAACCAGAGGATAGTATGGTGATTGGTACGATTCCTGATATATTTGTAACAGGTCATGTACATGGTCAATTTATCGGAGATCATAAAGGAACTACGATTGTACACAGTTCCACATGGCAAGATCAGACTGATTATCAAAGAATGTTAGGTTTTCAACCTAAACCATGTATCTTGACTGTAATTAATTTACACACTCATGCATCGGCTTCAATACCATTTGCATAATTTTTAGTTTGGAAATTGTTCATTAAATATTATTCCCCATATTTCTCTCAAATCTTTTTCAATGACTACAGGTACATTTGAATTTTTGAACGCATCTAACGCTCTTTGTCTCGCTGGATTAAAACCTATAAAGTTAGAACCAGGGATTTGCATTGATAAATCAGTACTTGAATCACCGACGCTCCAGATTTTCTCTGGCGTAAAGTTATTTATCTTCGATAATTTCTCTACCATTATCCCTTTATCGTGTGAATCTACCATAGAAGGTACTGCCCCTGTAAGGAAACCTTCTTCATCCCATCCAAAATCATTAGCAGCCCAATCGTCTACATTCAGCATATGTGCAATAGATCCAATGAACCTAGCAACTCCGGATGAAACTATAGCGACATATATCCCTCTTTTCTGAAGTTCTTCTACTACATCTCTGGCTCCTTCCATTAATTTCACACCAGAGAAACACCTCATTATCTCATCCATATGGATTTTTTCTTGTATATCAAGCCACATTTTAATATCCATCTCCATAAACTCATTATCTGTAATTTCTTTGTTGAGAAATTTTTCTAATGTATCTAGATTATTTGTATTAAAATGATTATGAATTTGTTGCCATGATGAACCAATGTCTACTAAGACTCCATCACAATCAAAAACTACGGCCTGTATTTCACTCATGACGTTTCGAAGCGTGATTATGGTTTAGATTCTACGAATCACGCAGATGGTTTGATTGCCATACTCCCACTCGGAGTAACATGGAACCTATACGACCTAGTCAAGGCGCAATTAAGGTGAAGATTCTATTTTTTGGACCATTAGCGGAATTGATGAATCAAAAAGTAATTGAATTATCTCTTGTTTATGGGACCACAATTAATCAATTAGTCGAAAGATTCGAAATGACACAATTTTTATCGCAGGGTATTCTTATTGCCTTGAATGGAGAAGTCGTCACAGATTTAGATGAGTTTTTGCAAGATGCCTCTGAAATTGCCTTTTTACCTCCTGTTTCAGGTGGATAAGAGAGTAATTAGCCGAAGCCTTTGAAGGATAAAGCCAACTCAGGATTAGCATGGGAGTCTTTGGAACACAAGAAATAGTCATACTTTTCATATTAGGATTCATTCTTTTCGGCGCTAAAAAAATACCTGAACTTGGTTATAACTTGGGTCTTTTCAAGGGTCAAGTGCAGAGAGGATTGCAAGAGAATATGTCATCCGCTGGTGCAGATATTGATCGCGGTGGAATGACTAAAGAGCATCATGACGAATCAGAGTAAGTTATTTTCTTTTCGTCAATTTCAATTGAGTGCCGCAGTCTGTACATTCACCCCAATCTGATTTTTTCTGATTTGGACTCTCTGGAGTAGGGAATATTTTTTTGCAAGCTATGCATTTTAACTGCCATTTCCATAATTCACTTATTCCTTTTGTAGATACAGGGGACCAATCAATTCCTGCTTTTTGTGCAAGATTTTGTAGCCTGTAGTCATCAGTTACAAGTTTTCTTTTTTCTTCAAGAGATAATGCCATTATCCCAAGGTCTACATTTGAAAGACCTGCCATATCTCCTGTTTCAATAGCCAATTTACTTGCTAATTCCATACTTCCATTTTTTGGTGTTTTCCATATTAGATCAGCAGCATCAATAATGATCTCCCTTTCTGGAGCTATTCTCAATAATTCATCTCTCTGTGATGGTAAAACAAAGCAATTTTTCATTTGATCAATAGACCATGAAATTAGAGCCGCCGTATCGAGAACCTCTCCACTCACAATATGCCGAGTGGTAACTCACATATCAGTAATCGGTGTAATCGCAGACCTATATCCGGAAAATGTTCATTCGCGTAATGAGATAGGACGCTTTGTGAGTGGTATAGCCCCAAGTGATTATTTCCAACCATTTATTGATTGGGCTGATGGCTTTGGATTACTTGGTTTAGCTCTAGTATCAGCATCTGAAGCTGCACTCCAGCCAATTCCTCCCGATGTGTTAGTCATACCGATGGTAATCGAAGCAGATAATATATTTGCGATTACTATGATTGTTTTAGTAGCCACACTAAGCAGTGTTTTTGGAGCATTCATCGGTTATGCAATTGGTTATTACGGTGGTGTCCCAATATTGGAACGTTTTGTCAGTAGCAGCAATGTCAATCGTCTTAACAATTTAATCAAGAAATATGGGGCCTTAGGTGTATTTATCGCAGCAGTATCACCCATACCTTACAAGGCACTTGCTTGGATAGCAGGAGCAGGTCAGATGGACCTCCGTCTTTTTGCGTTAGCAGGAATATTTGGTAGAGGTATTAGATTTGGTTCATTAGGGATATTAATTGGAATCTATGGTGAATCTGTAAAGAGTTCTCTTAATTGGCAAACTTTTACACTTATTTCTATAATCTGCTTAATCTTACTTGTACCATTAATTAATTGGTGGAATGGGTTAAATAATGAGGTAATCAATGATTAGAATTCGTTTATTTGCATCTTTGATAGTCTTAATTTTAATGTCTCAATCTATTGCAATAAATGATTCTACAGTCTATCTTGATGAGATTCATTCAGAAATTACTGAAAACTCGATTCAATATACCGATAATCATACAATAATAGAGATAGGTCCATCTTCTAGGAAAGCGATATTAGAAATGCCTGGCGGTCATAATGTTAGTCATAAATTACCATTAGTTGTAGCTTTGCATGGTTATACTAATTCTGGTTCTTTCGTATCATCATATCTTGATTTGATCGAGAGTGTCCATGAAAACGGTCATCTATTATTGAGGCCAGATGGAACATTTAGTGCAACGGGTCAGAGATACTGGAATGCGACTGATGCTTGTTGTAACATTTGGAATGAAGAGGTTGATGATGTAGGTTGGTTGACTGTTTTGATAAATGAGGCAATTACATACTATGGTGCAGATTCTGAAGGAGTAATACTTGTAGGGCATTCTAATGGTGGTTTCATGGCTCATCGTATGGCTTGTGAGAGAGGAAATATGATTAGAGCTGCAATATCTCTTGCTGGTGCCACTTATTACGATTTTAGCGATTGTCAAAATACTGGTACTCCAAATATTTTACAAATACATGGAGAATTAGACTCAGTCATACAGTACGATGGTGGTTCTATCTTAGGTGACAGTTATCCTTCTGCTCCTCAAACAGTTAATTATTGGGCAAACCGTTCAGGATGTGATTCATCTCCAACTGCGGTAAATCAATTAGATCTTATTTCTCCTAATGGATATAATGATACTATTGAATTTGAACACTTAAACTGTACTGCAGGGAATAGGGTATCACTATGGGGGATTCCTGATGGTGGACATCTACCATCTGTTTCTTCTGCAAGTGATGATGACTTCGCTGAAACAATATTAGATTGGGGACTTAATGGTTATTTTCCTGATTCTGATGGAGATGGAGTTAGGGATGATACAGATGATTTTCCGAATGATCCTAATGAAACACTAGATTCAGATGGTGATGGAGTTGGAGATAACTCAGATATGTTCCCCGATGATCCTAATGAAACACTAGATTCAGATGGAGATGGAGTCGGCGATAACTCAGACATATTCCCTAATGATCCTAATGAAATATTAGATACTGATGGCGATGGAGTTGGGGATAACTCAGATATTTTCCCCAATGACCCTAATGAAACACTAGATTCTGATTATGATGGAGTAGGTGATAACTTTGATATGTTTCCAAATGACCCTAATGAAACACTAGATACTGATAGGGATGGAGTAGGAGATAATTCTGATATATTCCCTCTCAATCCTATGGACTCTATAGATACAGATGGAGATGGAGTCGGCGATAACTCAGATATTTTTCCCTATGACCCTTATGAAACACTAGATTCTGATAGCGATGGAGTCGGCGATAACTCAGATGAATTTCCTTTCGACCCTTATGAAATACTAGATTCTGATGGAGATGGAGTTGGGGATAACTCAGATATATTCCCAAATGACCCTAATGAAACATTAGATTCAGATGCCGATGGAACGGGTGATAATGCTGATATGTTTCCTAACGATCCCAATGAAACACTTGATTCTGATGATGATGGAGTAGGTGATAATG
>CAXDMJ010000021.1:0-21512 GCA_963990035.1 uncultured Candidatus Poseidoniales archaeon
AAGATCTAGATCTGCACCACCGGTTAATTCGGCTAATTCGCCTACGCTACTAGATAGGCCCCCTGCACCGTTGTCTGTGATTACTTGTATTAATCCTAAATCTCGCGCTTCAAGGATCATATCGATCATTTTCTTTTGGGTAATTGGGTCTCCGATTTGAACTGCTGAAGAAGGACTCTCTTCGGTTAATTCAAGACTAGAAAAAGTTGCACCATGAATTCCATCGCTACCAACTCTTCCACCCACCATATAAATTATATTTCCAGGCTGAGGAGTTTTGATATGACTTTCTCTTCCGTCTGGCAATAGCCTTGGCATCATACCTACAGTCCCGCAGTAAACTAATGGTTTCCCAAGATATCTCTCGTCGAATACGATTGAACCATTGACTGTGGGGATTCCTGATTCATTACCACCTGCGCGAACTCCTGCATGAACACCTCGGAATACTCGAGAAGGATGGAATAATCCTTCAGGAATATGGCCAGAATAATCAGGAGGTCCGAAGCAAAATACATCCGTATTAGCAATTGGTCTTGCCCCTAATCCAGTGCCTAAAATATCGCGATTTACGCCCACTATGCCCGTCATTGCGCCCCCATATGGATCAAGTGCACTGGGCGAATTATGTGTTTCCGCTTTGATACAGAGGCTCCAATCTTCATTCCAGGCTATAACTCCCGAATTATCATGGAATATACTCAATAACCAATTGACTTCAGATTGAATATCTAAAGTTGGCTTCATGATATGCGTTTTGAATAAAGAATCAACTATTGTATCTTCTCCAGTTTCTCTATCAACATGATGAATTTTAGCAGCGAATATTTTATGGCAACAATGTTCGGACCAAGTTTGTGCAAGACATTCAAGTTCTGCATCTGTAGGTGCTTTCTCAGGCAATCCTAATTCTAATCTTGCGATACGAACTTTTGGGTCCCGATAGTTTGATTGTATTGCTTTCATTTCTTCTAGATTCAATGCTAATAAACCAGTTTCACTGATTTGAATTAATTTTTCATCACTGACTTCAAGATTTACAGTTGCTGCTGGTTTTTGGGTTAATTGAGGCTTTTCCGGAAACTCAAGACTAGGCCAAAGAGAATTGATACATTCTTCATTGGAAGATATACTTGATCTTTCTATCATTTGATTGTGTAATTTAGATGAAAGCCATGCTGGTGAAATTTCACCTGAAACTCCCCAAAATAAATAAGTTATTGTAGTAGCTATTTGAGATGATTTAGAAATGTTTGGGAATATAGTTTGAAGGCCATCTAGTCCGGCTTGACCTGCATTATCTGTAACACCTGGTTTGAATCCCACAGTTATTGCAATTTGAGGAGTTATTGGGAATAAATTTTTATTATTGAATATTGAATTCCCCAACTCCCCGTACTCAATAACTGGATCAGCGAATAGGTCATAAATTGCTTGTTTCGCGTCATTTTCTGAAATATTTGATTTTACCTGATATCCTAAAATAACTCGGACTTTTTCTACTGAAACTGCATAATCTGATTCTAACATAGATTTGATTGAATCACCTCTGGCGTCAGTCAATCCTTCGATATCACGAGTAGTGACTTGGAAATTGTATATTTGAATTTGGTCCGTCAGATTCCCGGCCTCCATAGGCAGCCCCCGTAGTAACTCGTCAATGAACAAAGCGGTGCAGGCCGTAGGCCTTAGAGGAACATTTTAGGGGAAGACTTGACAAACCTATAGTCACTGATTCGTATTATGATGCCTGAGACCATTTGGGGGAGACGCTGGAAAAACTGTGCAAATCCTCTTGCACATCGTATAATGGAAGTAGCTGTAAAAAAGAAAACTTTAGTTTGTTTGGCTGCTGATATGACGGCAGTATCGGATCTAATTGATTTGGTGAAAGACGTGGGTCCATATATTGCAGCTTTGAAAACTCATGTTGATTTAGTAGAAGATTTTACTATTGAAAAATGGAATATATTAATTGAATTAGCGAATGAGCATGATTTGTTACTCTTTGAAGATCGTAAATTTGCGGATATTGGGAAAATTTCACAGCAGCAAATGTCAGGTATACATGATATTCGATCATGGGCAGATATTGTGACCGCACATAGAATATCGGGGCCAGATATTGTAGATGGCATAGCTGCCGGCTGGGCTGATGTTGAACGTATTGGTGGCATTCTACTTTTGGCCCAAATGTCGAGTAGTGGAAATTTGTTAGATGAGACCTATACTAGCGAAGTTATCACTACCGGTAAAGGCTCTCCGCATGTATTAGGATATATTGGAAATGGAAGTTCGGCAGAAGAAGTCGCTGAGTTAAGAGAGTTAGTAGGGGATTCACAAATGATTTGGACACCTGGTATTAACTTGGATAGTAATGCTGGTAAAATGGGGCAAAGATACGGTAATCCTCACGATAGTATAACTTCAGGATCTGATATGATAATAGTGGGGTCGGGAATTCATGGGGCAAAAGATAGAGTTGTTGCTGCAAAATTGTATGCTGAAGCTTCATGGAGTGCAATTCTTCAACGAGGGCAGTAAATGTCAATGTTTTTACAAGTTATTTATTGGTTTGCAGCACTAGGAATTTCTATTTTTACTGCTTATATAATCGCTAAAGAAATTCTGAAAAGGTGGAGATTAAACTATAGATTAGAAGATAATGATGCTACTCTATTAAGTGATTCTTCGGTTAAAATAGAGATTCTAACAAGTGCTCCAGAAGGAAGTACTTTTGTTGATTCAGTACCCGGTTTCTTAATTGAAGATAGTCAATAATTCATCTAAATAAGCTTGAATATCAATATATTCCAAGTAATGAAGAATTCCTAGTGAGGAGCATAGGATTACCAATGAAAGCATGAATAATTTTAACTTTCGACCTTTTTTAGATTTACTGACCTCAGATATTGGTTCCAAAATGATTGGTGCGGGAACGGGGGGGAATGAAGGTAATGGAGGCATTTC
Source organism: uncultured Candidatus Poseidoniales archaeon (assembly GCA_963990035.1). Lineage (GTDB taxonomy): Archaea > Thermoplasmatota > Poseidoniia > Poseidoniales > Thalassarchaeaceae > MGIIb-O2. The sequence continues at coordinate 2,971 of CAXDMJ010000021.1, forward strand.
TGGAAAGTCAGGCTCAGGTTCTTCAATATCTGGATAAAGTGCGTCTAAATCAGATAGTCCCGGGGCTTCCGGAATATCGCCCATTATTTTCGCCCATTCACGATCTACACTGCCGAATGTAATGGGCGTTACAAGTGTTGTAACTGCACCCGAAGAATAGGCTGCATCTTGAGTTTTAGATAAGCGTGTTTTACTAGAAACAAATACGATTCTAGAACTCTTGTCAGTCTCTCTCATTTCTAATGCCGCAATATGTCCGTCCATAGTTGGTAAATCCAAACTTAAGAATACCATCTCAGGCTCTAAACGAACATATTCGTCAACTGCTTTATCGCCATCTTCACAAATTTCAGTATTCCAGCCTTTACGAGACATGATGTCTCGAATTCGCCCGGCAAGAATAGAATTGGCCACTACAACTAACGCTACTCGTGACATCTTAAACGTCACACAAGGGGCATTATACATGAACGACGCGGTGCGAGATTCAATCCAATATAGTGTCTAAGAACCATTCTGGATCGAAATCTTGTAGGTCTTCATATTCTTGACCAACTCCTGCAAGAACTATCGGCCTACCTGTAGCATGAGCTATGGAAAGGGCTGCTCCACCTTTGGCGTCAGTGTCAAGTTTGCATAGAGCTACTCCATCAAAGTTTAGAATTCGTTGAAATTCTTTTGCTTGAGTGACTGCATCATTCCCAGCTAGAGCATCGGCAACAAATATTACTAAATCTGGTTTTGTTATTCTATGAACTTTCTTTAGTTCTTCCATTAGATTTGTTTTATTTTGCATTCGTCCGGCGGTATCGATTATTACAATATCATCGCCTTTAGCTTTCGCACTTTCTATTGCATCCCTAGAAACTGCAGCGGAGTCCCCTCCGCGCTGACTCTTGATACATCTCACACCTATTCTATCAGCATGTGTTGCTAATTGGTCTATTGCACCTGCACGAAATGTATCGGCAGCAGCTAAAACCACTGAATATCCTTGTTTGGTCATTCTATATGCTATTTTTGCAGTTGTTGTTGTTTTACCTGTCCCATTAACGCCCACTATCATAATAGATACAGGGGTGCTCTCTGAGACAAAGGACTGAATTGTTCTATCAAAATCCCAGTAGCCGGCTTCGAGAAGAGTTTTGAGAGAGTTTCTAACAACTGTTTCAACGATTTTATCTAACCCTTTGCGAGTATCTACTCTTGCACCTATCAAATTAGCCTTTAGTGTTGAAATCACTTCCATGACTGCTGAATGTCCCATATCAGATTGTAAAAGTTCTACCTCTAGTTGCTCAATAATTTCATCTAAAGCCTTTCCTCCACGAATTATTTGTCCTCCTTTGTTAACTTTTGATTCGGATAAGTCCATTTCAAAAGTTTTAGCTGTCGCAACTAATGTTCTGCCTGTCGTAGTTTTCATTCGATCAATTGGTTTATTTCCTACATCAATAATAGATTTAGTTCGCTCAATTTCCCCTACTTTTCTTGCAATTTTTCTGGATTTTTTATCCATTTCTTTAGAAAATGGGTTCTCTGCGGTGTCTACTGAGAAATCGTCCCACTCACTATCGGGACTTTCATTAATTTGATTCGGAGTTGATACTTCAGATTTTTCTTTTTTTGATAGTTCGAGTGCTTCCAATAATTCTTTTCTTTCTTGGATGATTTTATTTGCTTCCAAAGTGTCTTCTTCGATAGTAATTTTTTTCTTATCGACTGCTTCTTTGGTTTGTCTTTTAAAACGATCAAATAATCCCATATTATCACCTAATCATCAAGAGTTAATTCTGTTCCACGCTTCCTTTTCTTTCGTGAAGGTTGGGCGGGATTTGAGAGTGGTTGTTCAGGAGGCTTTATTGTATCTGCTTCGGATTTTGGTTCATCTTTTAATGTCGCGATTTGATTGTTAAAAATATTCGCTAAGGAAATTGTTTTCTCTTCAATTGAACTGAATTCAGCCTTCATTTTATCTATAATTGCAAGAATTTCTTCAGTTCTTTTTTGTAAAATTTGAATAGCTTCAGTCCGAGGTTTTTCTGCTTGAACTCTGCTCCCTATATCGATTACTGCACCTGTTTCTGGAGGTATGTCTGCAACTATTTGTACACCAGCACCAAGTGGAATCATAGCACCTTTAGCGCCATTATTAGGTATGGCAGATAAGGTGTCTATTGTTTGCATTTGTTCCAACCTAATTTGTTCTAAACGCCTTATCTGTTGTTCAATAGATTCCATTCTTTGACGATTTAGCTCAACTTGTTGTGCAATACGTTGTAACTCAGCCTGATTTACTGCACTCATCGGACTTTGCGAAGTTGCCGTATCTCAAGAAGGCGTCGCAAACATCAATTAGATTGTTTTAGGTCTTTTTTACGAATATATTCTTTGTCTAACTCGGGAGGAAAGGCAATCCATCTGATTAAAAGAAAATTAATATAACCGAAAATACAGGTGTTGACAAGCCATGCTAATGTATGATGGAAATATAATACTTCAACCATTAGGTAATGAAATAGTGCTGTAACGACTAGTTGGCCCGTATATGTCCAAAAAGCGCGATTTAGGCTCTTAGTATACTCAAATGTAGATTTAAATGTATATTTATAATGCATATAATGCGCTTCTACATTACCTATTATACAGGAAACTACCCATGCAGACACTGCTGTATGAGATGGCCAAAGATCTACCAAAAAAAGTATTTCATATAATATTAAAGCGAATGCCGAATTAAATATTCCAACAATATTGAATTTAAGAAATTCGCCGAACATTACTCGTCGGGTCCAACCTACATCATCAATTCTTTCAAACATTCTCCACATTGTCGACTGTTAATCGAATACCTCTTTAGATATGGTTATTTCGAAATAAACTCAATTATTTGATTTGCTGCGTCTTCAGCGGATGTGTTCGTAGTATCTATTCTAATTTCAGGGTTTTTCGGTGATTCAAATGGGCTCGAAATACCTGTGAAGTTTGGTATTTCACCAGAACGAGCCTTCGCATACAATCCTTTGACATCTCTCTGTTCACAAATTGAAAGAGGGGTATCGACAAAAACTTCTATGAACTCATTTTCAGAAACTAATGATCGCGCCATATATCTTTCAGATTCAAAAGGTGAGATAAAGGAAGTTATACAAATTAATCCACTATCTAACATCAGTTTGGCAACTTCTCCTACTCGTCGAATATTTTCTACACGATCTACTTCAGTAAATCCTAAGTCTCGATTTAATCCATGACGAATATTGTCTCCGTCGAGAGTGATAGTATGGTTCCCCAAAGATTGTAATTTCTTTTCTAGGATATTTGCAATTGAGGATTTACCTGAACCTGAGAGTCCAGTGAACCATATTAGTTTTGGAGTCTGTGATTTTTGGTCTGCACGAGAAGTTTTGGATACATCCATTTTCTGCCAATGTATATTCTCTGCACGCCGAAGAGCGAAATCTATCAGGCCCATGCCTACAGTATTATTCGACATTCGATCGATTATGATGAAGCCCCCCATTGTTTGATTTTCACTATAGGAATCAAACGCAATACGTTTATCGAGAGATATATTACAAACACCTATTTCATTCAACTGTAATGTTTTGGCGGGTAAATGGCCTAGAGTATTTACATCAATTTTATGTTTTAATTTGCCTAATGTCAATATTGCAGTTTGAGTATTTGATTTGAGTAAGTATTGCCTACCTGGCAACATGGCATCATCATTCATCCACAATACATGGGCTTGGAATTGATCTGCTTCGCCACAAGAGGCTTTTGAAGGAACAATGACATCCCCTCTTGATACGTCAATCTCATCGTTCAATGTTATTGTGACTGATTTTCCAGCTGTTGCTGTTTCTAAATTTCCGTCCCATGTTACGATTTCTTTTATCGATGATGTATTGCCTCCGGGAAGTATTCGTACTTCATCTCCTGAATTTATCTTTCCACTAGCAATTAATCCTGAAAATCCTCTGAATTTTGAGTTTGGCCTATTTACCCATTGAACTGGCATCCTAAACGATTGGTTTATTTTTTGGTCTTGAACCTCTACGGTTTCAAGATAATCAAGTATTGTTTTACCATTATACCAGGGGGTATTTTCACTTTTATGTACTACATTATCCCCAATTAGAGCTGAAATTGGTATCGGAGTTATACTATCGATATTTAGTGCAGTGTTTGCAAATTCTTGGTATTCGGCGACTATGCTATTGTATATTTCTTCTGAATAATTTACTAAATCTAATTTATTAATCGCTAGTAGAACTTTTTTGACGCCCACCATTGAAACAATAAATGAGTGCCTTCGTGTTTGAGTCAACACTCCTTGTTGTGCGTCGACTAGGATTATTGCGACGTCTGCGGACGATGCCCCTGTTGCCATATTTCTAGTATATTCTTCATGCCCTGGTGTATCGGCTACGATATATTTTCTTCTATCTGTAGAAAAGAACCGATATGCTACATCTATTGTGATTCCCTGTTCCCTTTCGGCCGCTAAACCATCTACTAACAAAGCAAAATCAATACCATCCCCCTGAGTTCCCACTTTCTTAGAATCAGATTCTAAAGAGGATAGTTGGTCGTCAAAAAGCATATGTGATTCGTATAACATCCTACCAATCAGTGTTGATTTCCCATCATCTACTGAACCACATGTTATGAACCGAAGAAGGCTTTTTTCTTCATGAGCTTTGAGATATGAATCAATATCCGTAGCGATTAATTTGCTTACATGGGACATTAGAAATACCCCTCTTGTTTCTTTTTTTCCATTGATGCATTACCATCATGATCGATAGTTCGGCCTTGCCTTTCTGAAGTGGTAGTAAGAAGCATTTCTTGGATAATTTCGGGTAATGTAGCGGCTTCTGATTCTACAGCACCAGAAAGAGGATAGCATCCCAATGTTCGAAATCTCACACTTTTCATCATTGGAATTTCCCCTGGTTTTAGAGGCAGTCTTTCATCGTCAACAAGTATGAGTGTTCCGTCTCTTTCTACAACTGGTCGTTTTTTCGAATAATATAATGGCACTATTGAGATTTTTTCTAAATGTATATATTGCCATATATCTAATTCGGTCCAGTTCGATAAGGGGAATACTCGAATAGATTCCCCTTTATTCTTCCGAGAATTGTAAATATCCCATAATTCTGGGCGTTGATTTTTAGGATCCCATCGGTGTTTTGAGGTCCTAAATGAAAATATTCTTTCTTTGGCACGTGATTTTTCTTCATCGCGCCGTGCTCCCCCAAATGCTACATCAAATCCATATTTATCTAATGCTTGTTTGAGACCTTCTGTTTTCATCATATCAGTATGTTTCGAAGACCCATGTACAAATGGATTCATCTCCATTTCTTTGCCTTCAGGATTAATATGGATTATTAAATCTAATTCTAATTCTTTAGCGGTCCTATCTCTAAATTCAATCATCTCTGAAAATTTCCACATAGTGTCAATATGCATAATTGGAAACGGAATTTTTCCAGGATAAAATGCTTTTCTTGCTAAATGAAGCATTACTGAAGAGTCCTTTCCAATTGAGTATAGCATCACTGGATTTTCTGCCTCGGCGACCACCTCTCTCATGATATGAATGGCTTCGGCCTCTAAAGCGTCGAGGTGAGACATGGCTTTGGCGTAAGATATGGGCTATTTCACATCGACGGGTTTTGGCCTCTTTAGACTGAGGGGGTAGATAATTCCATCTTTGAATGAAATTTCAATATTATCGATTACTGTTGGGCGACCCAATTTTTAGTCCACCGATTATCCGCGGCAACAAGGAAATAGGGGTTGAGGACGTTTTCTACTAAGTCATAATCTAAGGTTTTACCCGAGGGACCAACTATAATTCCGCCGGCTCCAGATACTACTGCGTGTGCGGCTGCAATATCCCAGCAGGATGTTGGCCCAAAACGTGGATATAAGTCAGCAGAACCCTCTGCAACAATACAAGCTTTCAGCGACGAGCCCATTCTTACTAAATCATAATTACCAAGAGTTTTTGCAAATTCTTCGTCTTTTTCGCCCCTATGTGTACCACTGGCTACGAGGCGCACAGGCAAGGGAGGTGTGGAGGGGTTCACCATCATCAATCCAGAACCATCTGGACCTCTTCGTTCGGAGGGAGTCATCGTACCCCCGAACCAAGTTGTTTTTGTTACTGGAGCATGAACTACTCCGAAAATAGGGCGCCACCTGTTTTTCTCTCTGCGCATTAGAGCAATGTTGACAGTAAACATCCCGTTTCTCTTGATGAATTCTTTCGTTCCATCCAATGGATCAACGAGCCAACAAGTATCATTTGACAAAGGATCACCGACATTTCCCTCTTCAGATACAATTGGCGTATTATCTATTTTTTGTAATTCCTCTACAATTATATTGTGTGCAGCTAAATCTGCTTCGGTTAGGGGAGAGGAGTCTTCTTTATGTTGAATTTTGATATCTCTATTGCCTTCATATATTTCCAAAATTGCTTCACCTGCCAATTCGGCAATATACACTATTTTTTCTATATTCAAAGGTTCAACTCCTTAATTAGAAATCTTGCATTTCATCAGCTGCTGAATCTAATTTTGCCCTGGATTCTTCGCTCAAATGAAATAAATAAGGATCTTCGTCTCCCACTATTTCTTTCCAGGAAGACATTGTTCGGGCCCATATCTCCTGTTCTGAATTCCATTCGAGCCACCTATCTACGAAATCACAATGACGTAATATGTCTTCATCATCTTCTGAAAGTTTACGCAATATCGTATTTGTCTGCGCTAGTAGCATACCAAATGGTGCGTTTACTTTGTAGGTAGTAAATGGATTTCTCTCCTGTACGACTGTTAGGTGCTCTCTCCATAAACCAAGAAATACATCATACGTCCAACCAATAATAAGGACTACAGTTAAGACTGCCAATGCTATCGATAATAGGCCTAAATAAGTTAGAGGTATGCCTAACATTTCTTCCTTAGAATCAAAACGCCAACTAACGTACGGCCACATAAGTAAAGTTAGCGTAGTTATCCAAAAACCCATAGAAATAAGAGTTTGACTTTGCTGAATACGCCAATACTGACGCATGAAGGCTTTCTTTAACACGTCCCTTCCTAAGGCCGTTATCATTTCACCGTTGCGTGCCAAGGTTAGTTAAAATTCGATAAAACTGATTGTTTTAGGAATTTCTCAGTTATCTCTAAAATAAGATACTACTACTGGCGCAGATGATTCTGATGGATCTATTGTTTGAAGAGTGGCGATATTGATATTGCGTCTTTTAGCGCCATTTCGGCTTCCGAAATGCGACATTATTTTTTCTCTTGCTTCTTCTTCGTCTTTCGCAACTAAGTCCATTAGGAACTCCTGATTTGTCTTTCCTTGGCGGAATGAACCTTCGGCGCGATATGTCTTCATATTGGCGGCGAACTTAGACTTCGATATAAACGCGACGAAAATCGAGAAATGGGTTTATACCTAAATATCAATGCCTAACGCTCTGAGTTTTACTCAAGGTTCAAGAACGTATGAGGCTTGATGTTTCTTGATTAATGATGGGTTCTTCTTCCAAGCCGGATTTCTCTGAGAAGAATGAAGAGGGTTCTTTAGAAGAAAGATTGGCTAAATTTCCAAATGAAAAATTGGTTCAAGAAGTTATTTCTGTTTGGGATGAGGTAGTAAGAATGGAGCAGGATTTAGTTAATTCAAGACAGCGTTCACGCGCGTTAGAGTTAGAGTTGGCTGCCGTAGACTTAGAACATGGAGACGGTCCCTCAATCACAGATCTTCAAGAACAACTGCGCGTAATGAAAATGCGTTGTGGGCAGTTAGAAGGGAAGTTGGAAAATGAGAAAATTAGAAGAATTGATGGTGGAGGAGATTCTGACGTACGATTAGCAGAATTGCAAGAAGAAAATGCTAGACTTTTGAAGGTAGAGGAAGAGCAAATGATTCTCATACTCGATATGGAATCTCAGATTGATAGATTGCTCGCTTCAATTAAAAATTCTTAATTATACAAATAAATTATTCATTCATTTTTGATATGAAATTCGTTAATACTCTTTGTAATTCGTCAGCATCATCAAATGACTCTGTCAAGTTACCAGTGATAATCCAATCAGCGCCTGCCTCTGCTGCGATTTTTGCGGTATCTCCGTCTCTAATCCCTCCGCCGACAATAATTGTAAGGTTACAAGATTCTCTTGCAGACTTAATTAAATCTGGGGATACCGGGGTTTTGGCCCCACTTCCTGCTTCTAAATATATAATTCTGAAGCCATAATATTCTGCAGTTGTTGCATATGCAGCAATTCGATTTGTCTCTGTAGGTTGTATTAGATCGGCCATCCCAACCTCTCCTGCTTTGCCTCCTGGGGCGCAAATAATATACCCCATTGGGAGGGGAGAAATACCTGCTTTTTTGATAAATAATGAGCCTGCCACTTGTTCTTCGATTAGAAATCTCGGTGATTTACTATTCATGAGCATCATGAAAGTAATGGCATCAGCTGCTGGCGATAGTGCCGTGGAACCTTGAGGAAAAAGAACAACTGGAACTTTCCAGTTTTTCTCATCTAAACCAGAATCTTGAGAAGAAGCCCATGCGACCAATTCCAATGCCTCTTGGATTGCAATGACGGTTTTGTTAACATTGTCCATATCTGTTCCACTGGAGCCGCCTACCAGAATCATCTGACTTCCTGCTGCTACAGCAGCAACTGCTCTTTTTGCAGCAACATCTGATGTTTGATCCGCAGGATCAATCAATATCGCATGACGGATTCCTTGATTTGGACTGGAAACATGTTCTAACGCCCTGCTGTCGACTGCACTCATATTGCCTCGTGCCAGTATTAAGCATCTAATATTTTACGAGGATGTTGTTAAATTATCGGCAATTCCGCAGCCTCGATACCTGCTAGGATCCTATTAGATAGAGAGGTTTGAGGATTTTCTCCTTTCCATTCCATTCTCTGAACAAAATTGCCTTCTACTTCTTCGCGCCCCCATATTTCGATTGTTTTATCGGATCTTACGCCGCATATTTTCTCTTCGATTATAGTGTTTGAAACCGCCCCATACCATATTTTTTCAAAGTTATTTGTCCTAAAGTCAATTGTGTACTGAACTTTTATTTCGCCGACTCCTAAATGACCCGCCCCTGAATATTGAATGTAGTTATTTTCTATTTTCTTAACTCTTGTCTTTAGGTGGTGTGTTACACCTCTTTTGGCTAAGGCTATTGAAAGAGATTTAACAAACCAAGAATATCTGACAGCTGTTGATTTTTTATTCGGTTTCTGACTATACATTTCTCCGTACCAAGGGGCTGGAGTTAAGGGCCATTTTTGAAAAATACCCGGCTCTTCGCCATACATGCCAGACTCTGCTTTCTCATCAAAAATATGAATTTCTAAATCTGGATATAAATCTAAAAAACGATGTGCGCAACAAAAAACTTCTATCCCTGATCCAATTAATGCTACTTTCATGATAATCTACTCTCTATTGTAAAAATATTTCCTATTAGGGTTTAATCAAAGATTTAAGAGCCTTAAATGCACTGTTAACATGTATTGCGGTACCCAAGGATAACGCCTCTTCATCAACTTTGAACATAGGGTGATGAACATCATAGATCGCAGCCATATCTGGGTTCCCAACCCCTAGGAAAGAAAAGCACCCAGGTATCTCTTGAGTATAATATGCAAAATCTTCTCCACCCATAATAGGGGACATTTCTGATACATTCTCTTTGCCGAGAATTTCTTCAGCCGAAGATTTTCCTAAATCCCAACATTCTGCTGCATTCATTGTTGGAGGATAGTCATTACCGGGAAATGATACTTCTGCCTCGCATCGATTTGCTATTGCGATGCCCTCTGCTAATTCTTTCACTCTCTTTTGTAATTTTAATATTCCTTCAAGTGTTAATGATCTGATTGTTCCTTCCATTTCCATATTGGAAGGGATAACGTTCGAAGCATTTCCTCCTTTTATCATAGTAATACTGATTACTCCCGACTCAAGAGGATTCAGTTCGCGAGAGATTATTGTTTGAAGTTCGACTATTATTTTTGCTCCCGTTATCACTGGATCTATGGTTTGATGTGGGGCTGCGGCATGGCCTCCATTACCTTTGACTAAAATATTCACAGTACTTGTTGCGGCTAGAATTGTGCCCTCCCTAGATGCCAGTGTGCCCATTGGCATAGTACCAGCAACGTGCAATGCATAAATTTGCTCGACCTGAGGGTTCTGAAGAACTCCCTGGTCCCTCATCATTTTTCCTCCTGCACCGCCTTCTTCAGCAGGTTGAAAAATTAGCTTTATAGTGCCCTTTATTTCTTTTTCGTTTTCTTTCAGTAAACGGGCTGCGCCCAGCAACATGGCAGTATGACAATCGTGCCCACAAGCATGCATTTTACCATCTATTTTACTTCTAAAATCGATATCTGTTTCTTCATGAATAGGTAATGCGTCCATATCTGCTCTCAGAGCAATACATGGACCTGTTCCATCTCCTATCGTCCCTACAACTCCCGTTATTGCTATATCATTCTCATACTCGATATTAAGATCTGAAAGAGTTTCTTGGACTAATTTACTAGTTTCAAATTCCTCATACATTAATTCAGGATGTTGATGGATTGTTCTTCTTTTTTCAATTATCCAAGATTCGATATTTTTAGCTTCTAAAATAATTTTCGACGTATCCATAACATATCTGAGGGCGTTTTATTATTAGAATGGTAGTGTTATTTATTTTCAATAATAGAAAGTGCGTGTACAGGACAGTGGGGGATACAAAAATTACAGTGTGTACAAGATGGTTCGTCAACTATAGCTAAAATATCATCTAAAACAAGAGCGTCAACAGGACATAATGCAACACAAGCAGCACAACCAAAACAACGATCGTTATCTACAACGAATACTGAGTTAGGTTGTCTTGGCATGTTCCTAAGAGAGGGGGAGGGTTCTCAATTGTGTCCCCCGACCCCTTTGTTTCCACTGCACCATCTTTTTTGTAATAGATTTTATAAAAATCCTTTTTTTGTAATAGATTTTAATATACAATATAACTATAAAATCGAAGGCAATTAAACATTAGGAATTAATTTTCAATTTAACGGTTAACAATATTAAGTTCCAAAGGAAACTGTGGGGTCGGGTTCCAAAGACCTCATGAAAAAAGACCTCCCCGGAATACTATATGGTACTGTATAATCCAGGTCAATCTACGAGATACCCTTCTGATTCTGTTAAAGACGGTATAAGATTCCACTTTCTTGGAGGCGGGAATGAAGTAGGGAATGTTGGTTGTATTATAGAGGATAATACGGGAACCAGATTATTGATAGATTATGGATTAGCTCCAACAAGACCTCCCAAATATCCCGATCAAAGTCCTTTTGTTACCGATGCTATAATTACTCATAGCCACATAGATCATATCGGAATGGTTCCTTGGCTAACACAGTTTAATAATGTTAGATTTCATGGAACATCCTTGACTGCAGATGTTTCTGAAATAATGTGGAGAGATACATACAAGGTCTCGAGAATAGAGGGGTATCCTCTTGCATGGGATAAAAGAGATTTGGAATATGCCCTAGAATCTTGGGTAACTCACGAGTATGGTGAATGGTTCGAAATAGGTGCTTGGAAGTGCAGACTTCATCAGGCAGGCCACATGCCTGGTGCAGCTATGGTGGAAATCAAAACACCAACACGTAGAATCTTATGGTCAGGAGATCTTGATACTAGAGATAGCCCTAACACATTTGGAGCAAAACCGATTGATTGTGATATACTTTGTTTAGAAGCAACATACGGAGGAAAGGAGCATCCGGACCGTCCCAAAGAAGAAAATAGATTTGTAGATTCTGTTAAGGAAATAGTGCAAAGAGGAGGTGTTGCATTAGTACCAGCTTTTGCTTCGGGGAGAGGGCAAGATATTCTTCGAATTCTTTATCGTGAAGCACCACACCTGAATGTTCACTATGATGGAATGGGCACTAGGTTGACTAAAAAATGGTTTGATAATACCCAGCATATACGAGATCCTGAAGTATTAGCCAAAGTTTGGAAGTGGACAAAAAAAGTATCCAGTAAATCGGATAGGAAAAAGGCTCTTCAGGCCGATGTAATAGTAACCACAAGTGGAATGTTAGATGGCGGCCCGGCTTTATGGTACCTAAATCGTTTGAGAAATGATACAGCAAATGGAATTCTTTTAACTGGGTATCAGGCAGAAAAATCAGGCGGGAGAAAACTTCTTGAAGAAGGAAAAATAAGCATATTTGGAAATATTACACAAATAGATTTGAAAGTATCGCAGTTTCAATTATCAAATCATGCGGGACATAGTGATTTGTGTAATTTCGCTCGACAATGTGGCCCTAAGGACATGATTTTATTCCATGCATCTGAAGAAAGTAGAAATGTTATTTTTTCCGAATTAGGGGGCGAAATAACAACTCATTTACCTGTTAATGGCACCTCTATTCAGATTAATTCGTGAATCAAGGCCTCCGAACAATTCATAGACCTCTTGTATTAATGGGGACTTATCTGGACTTCACGTCTAGGGTGATTGAAAAATAGGAGATAAAAAAATATGGACGCATTAGACAAACAATTTGGAATAACAGAAGCGGGAAGTACAGTGAATGGAGAGCTGAGGGCAGGATTAACAACATTCTTGACAATGGCATATATTCTCATAGTCAACCCGGCAATGTTGCATAACTTCGGACAAACGGGAATTCCTTTTGACGACGCATTATTCGCAACGGCAGTAGCAGCCTTCGTTGGTTGTATGGTAATGGGGCTTTGGGCCAACTTACCATTTGCATTGGCGCCAGGAATGGGGCTCAATGCATACTTCACATTCGCTGTAGTTGGCGCAATGGGAGTTGCCTGGGATGTAGCATTAGCTGCAGTATTGGTAGAAGGTATTCTCTTCATGATAATATCTCTTCCACAAATAGGCTGGAGAACTGCAATGATTAATGCAATTCCTACAGATCTAAAAATTGCTACCGGAGCAGGTATTGGAATGTTCCTTGCAATCATTGGTCTAAGGGAAATGGGTTGGATCCAAGATGATGGAGCAACATTAGTTAATCTTGCACAAACAGAGGCATTCACTTATGATCACGGTGCATTCATATCAATGATTGCAGTGATTGCAATTGCTGTAATGATGGCAAGAAAAGTGCCTGGCGCAATTATCATTGGTATTATGGGAGCATCTATCTGGGGATGGTTAACTGATGCATACGACCCATACAACGATTTCGCAGCAGGAGGAGCTGGTTGGGCAAACAGCCAGGCAACATGGCCATCAACTGACTTTGGCTTTGTAGGATTACCAGAAGAGACAATGGGTGCAGCATTAAGTGCACTAGGAGATGTTGGAGCAGACGGCGGAACTACAATGGGCGCGTTCTTATTAGTTATGATAACTTTCTTCTTCGTAGATATCTTTGATACTGCAGGAACTCTTTATTCAGTAGGTCGTCAAGCAGGCTATGTTGATGAAAACGATGAATTAATGAACTCTGATGAGGCATTCATGTCAGATGCAGCAGCAACAATTGTTGGAGCACTAACAGGTACTAGCACAACAACAACTTACATTGAGTCAGTAGCTGGTGTAGAAGAAGGTGGCAAAACTGGATTAGTAGCAGTTACAGTCGGTGTCTTAATGCTATCAGGATTATTCTTCTCGAATATATTCCAAGCAATTCCAACATTCGCAGCAGCATGTGCTTTGGTAATTATCGGTGCTATGATGATGAGACAAGCAGCAGATATTGACTGGAATAACGCAGAAGTAGCTCTGCCGGCCTTCCTAACAATGGTCCTGATGCCATTCACATATTCTATCGCAGATGGTATCGCATGGGGTGTAATCTCATACGTTGCAATTAAAGCAGGAATGGGCAAGTTCGATGAAATCAACAAGATTCTTGGAACTCTAGCTATACTCATGATAATGTTCTACCTCGGTCCTGGTGACCAATCTACCTTTGATTGGTTATTCGAGACAATCGGGTTAAACAGTTAAGAAAATGACGTAAAAGGAGCTCTCGGGCCTTTTGGCCCGGGAGATCCCTCTCACCAAGGTGCATCATATGTCGATATTTGATAAAAAATCAACAGAGTACCTCAAACAACAAATTCGTACAATCCCAGACTTTCCCATAGATGGAATAATGTTTAGAGACATCACTCCTCTACTTAATTCAGGAGAACATCTCAATAAGGTCACTGAAATGTTCATCTTAATTTGCGAACATAACGATTGGAAGCCTGACGCAATAGTTGGTCCAGAAGCTCGTGGGTTTATTTTTGGGCCATTGTTGGCTGCAAAACTAGGTGTGGGATTTATTCCAGTTCGAAAACCTGGAAAATTACCTTCTTCAACAATTAAAATCGAATATTCATTAGAGTATGGCTCCAATACATTAGAGATGCATGATGATGCAATTAAAAAAGGGTCAAAAATCATCATAATTGACGATCTACTTGCAACGGGGGGGACGGTCGAAGCATGTACGAAACTATGTCAGCAACAGGGAGCAGAAGTTATCGGAAGTCTATTTTTAATTGAGCTTGAAGGATTGGGCGCAAGAGAAAAATTGTCCCCATTATCTTGTGAATCGTTACTTACATACCCAGCATAGTTTCTCCAAAAGGATACTACAGCCCCGATTCTTTGAAAGAGTCACCCGCTTTGCCAAGAGAAGATAGCCATGGCAGATAAGGTTCCTCCACCACCACCAAAGCCTCCACAAAGGCCTCCACCAAAACCCCCATCACCTCCTAAACCCTCAGCGCCACCGAAACCTCCAGCGCCACCAAAACCCCCGGCAAAAGCTCCAGCGCCACCAAAACCCCCGGCAAAAGCTCCAGCACCTCCAAAGAAAAAACCCGTTCAACCAAAAGGCAAGCCAAAAGGCAAGCCAAAAGGGAAACCTGCTGGCAAGAAGAAAAGGCGTGGGCGCAAAATTAACATAAAACTTGGTTTAAGACAAAAGAAAATAACCGATGAAAAAGATACCTATACAGATCAAATCGGCTGGACATCTACTGCAGAATCTTTCGAAGAGTTTGAAGAACCAGCCTCAAAAGAGCCAGAGATAGTAACACATCAATGCTCAATGTGTGGTTCGACAATGCGAATCCCGAGACCTAAAAGAGAACGCTACAAAGTTATTTGTGCATATCCAGAGTGTGGTCATTCTGACACAATTGGAATATAATTTAAATTAAAAAGAGGGAGAGAGCTCTCTTTATTGATGCAAACAATAATACTATAATTAATAAATATCTAACTCCAATTTGCGGTGCATTTTGAGAACCATATTTAGATCCAATAAAACCACCTAGTAATACTGCAATAATAAAAGGCAAAAGAATGGAAAAATCAATATCTAGTTGTCCCGAAATTCCAGCCCCAAAAAGTCCAGCCATTGAATTGACCCATATGAAAAGTGCCGCTGTCGCTGCAGCACTTTTTGGTGTAGCCCAACCTTTTAGAAGGAGAATAGGTGAGAGAAAAATACCTCCACCGACGCCAATAATACCACTAATTAACCCAATACCACCACCTATAGGAAGGGACTTTGAAAATCCAGGTGTGGCAATTTTTTCATTATCAATGAGCGTTTTTCTCTGAAATAACCTATAAGCAGCCCATATCAAAGTAATCGACAGCAATACATCATAAATACCGCTATTTATCCTCATATATCCACCAATTATTGCAAAAGGTACACTTGCTAGAATAAATGGTAAGGTTAGTTTTGGTAGATGAAATCCTGCCTTTCGATAATGGTAAAAAGCAATAGATGCAACTACTAAATTCAAGCACCAAACATGCTGTTTTAGCCAACCACTATCGTATTCACCATAAATTGTTAATGATAAAACAGCCAAATAGCCAGAAGCTCCACCATGCCCTACGCTAGAGTAGAGTAACGCAACAAGAAATAATGAAAGAAGAATCAAAAACTCACCTCCAACCAACATAATACCCGCTAATTAATAATAATATTTGAATAAAGCGTTTCTCTATTCAAACACACTATTGATGTGCTTCAACATACTCCAGATGTATATGGAGAGGGGGATAAGTCTAGAACGCGCTCGCACTCTTATAGAAATGGAAAAAATCGAACTCTCCGTTGAACGAGTAAATTTAGATAATGCATATGGGCGAGTTCTAGGAAAAGGACTAGCATCTAAAGTAGAAGATCCCCGATTTGATAATTCTGCAATGGATGGTTGGGCAGTAAAAAAAGAAGATTGTCCCCTAACTGAAAACAAATCTTTGGAAATAGTAGGTATTAGTCAAGCAGGATCATCTCAAACACCCACTATTAGGCTAGGACAAGCCTGCAAAATAATGACCGGCGCACAAATGCCGGAAGGCGCAGATGCAATCGTGATGGTCGAGGATAGTGAAATAGATGGAAATAAAGTAATTATTTCCGGTCCTGCCCGAGAAACATACATTCGTCGAAAAGGAGAAAACTTATCAAAAGGGAAAGAAGCATTGTTTGCTGGAGATTTTATGAGTCCAGCCACAATCTCTCTTGCAGCCACAATGGGGTATGAATACATAGATGTCTACCGAAAACCAATTATTGGAATAATAAGTACAGGCGACGAACTAGTATTGCCTGGATCAAAAATAAAAGATTGGGAAATATACGAATCAAACTCATTCGGAATCGCAGCTCTAGTAGAAAAAATGGGAGGCACACCAATTCGTTATGATGTAGTAACTGATTCTTTAGATAAATTAAGAGATTCTTTGAACCATGCCGCGAAAAATTGTGATGCAATAATAACTACCGGCGGAGTATCTATGGGTGATTGGGATATTGTACGCAAATTAATGGAATTAGAGGGTGATATAATATTCTGGCGTGTTAATATTAGGCCCGGAGGGCCACCTATATTCGGCAAATGGAACGAAATTCCTATTTTTGGATTACCAGGTAATCCAGTTAGTAGTCACGTAGTATTTTCAATGTTAGTATGTCCATGGTTTTCAGCATCTTTTGGTGTAAGTGAAAATCAAAACCCTAGTTTAGGTAGGAAAGTACGAGTCAGGATGCTAAATAATGTAAAAGGTGCTGATGGAAAAATCTGTTTAAGAAGAATACGAATAACTAATGATCAAACAGGATTAGTTGCTTCAACGCACACGCATCAAGGCAGCGGTAATATTAACAGCATGGCTATTCACAATGGTTTGACATTATTGCCCTCTGGAGTTAACGCTAATGTTGGCGATATAATAGACGCATTTTGGTTTAATTGATAAAAAAAAGAATACATGTCTTCAAGGGCATCCAATATTACGACTAATACAATACAGAGGTGAAAAAATGGTTTTGAAGAAAAAAAAGCGAATCATTGATCAAGGATGGATTGAGGTAAAGGGCGCTAGAACACACAATCTTCAAGATATTGATGTAGATATTCCAAGAGGGAAATTCGTAGTAATATCAGGAGTATCTGGTTCTGGTAAATCTAGTCTCGCTTTTGATACATTATACGCCGAAGGTCAAAGAAGATATGTGGAAAGTTTGAGCTCATATGCAAGACAATTCTTAGGACAGATGAAGAAGCCCGATTGTGATTCAATAGAAGGCCTTTCTCCTGCGATAAGTATTGATCAAAAACAAGGTAGCCACAATCCGAGGTCAACAGTTGCAACTGTTACTGAGATCATGGATTACATGCGATTACTTTGGGCGAGAGTAGGCACTCCACATTGTCCCGAATGTGACCGTGAAGTTGCTAGAAGGACAGTACAAGAGATAGTCGATGATGCGATGTGGAGATTTGAAGAACATGCCATTGCTGTGTGGAGCCCAACAATTCGTAACCGTAAAGGCACTCATGCAGATTTATTCAAGGGACTAGTAGAACAAGGATATTTAGAAGGAAAAATTAATGGTAGAGTTGCAGGATTTGACAATCCACCCGAATTAGAGAAAAATCTTCGGCATGATATTGATGTCAGAGTAGATCGATTAAAATTAAACCGTGCAAATCGGCAAAGATTGACAGAAGCAATAGAATCTGGATTAAGGCTTGGTGGGGGGACAATCGCTATTGAGAGTTTAGATAAACCAAAAGGGAATAAAATAAATCGAAACGAACAAGCAGAAAAAACAGAAAAAGGTCAAATAATTCCATATTCTGAAGAATTTGCTTGTCCCGAACACGGTGCGTTTTTACCTGAAATGTCTCCAAGAGTATTTTCTTTTAATAATCCATTAGGGGCTTGTCCAAATTGTCAAGGACTAGGGGTTCAAAGAGAATTTTCTCCGGAGTTAGTTATTGATAGGACATCTACTGTGGAAGAGGGATGTATCCGTCCATTTAGATCATCAATGATGTCAGGTTGGTATAAGAGCCAAATGACGCAAGTATGTGAGCACTATGGTATCCCTTCAAATATTAATTTTGGCGATCTGAATGATGATGATAAAGAC
>CAXDMJ010000022.1:0-20227 GCA_963990035.1 uncultured Candidatus Poseidoniales archaeon
GAGGGGTAAGATGAGATGACAGAAAAGCGGGACCCTCGCGCGCATTGGTTAGACGAAGATCCATTTGATCAAATGAATAATAATTCTAAGACTCACACTCGTACAAGAGATGATGGGAATTGGCGTAAACCACATGTTCGCGTAGTTAATGCAAATATGTCTGGTCAGCCTTTTTTTCGAGCATTTAATTCAAATCGAACTCAATCAATACCGGTCCATAAAGGTTCTATATGGCATTTTTCTAAGCTCGAGATTGAACAATTAACTCAGGCTACAATGGCATTTACTTTAGCACTCGCCTTTATGACTACTGGGGGTATTTTTGGAGCCTTAGATGACCCAATGGATTTCATAATTGGGGGTATAGTATATTTTTTTGCTTTAGCACCAGCATTTTTATTACACGAAATTGCTCATAAAATAGTTGCGAGAAACTATGGTTGTTGGGCTGAATTTAGAGCATCGCCAAGTGGTCTGAGATTTGGCGTATTGTTAGCAGCAGCTTTTGGAATTGTTTTCATGGCACCGGGCGCAGTAATGGTAGCTGGAAATACGTCTAAATCCCAATTTGGGAAAATTGCTTTAGCCGGCCCCGTTACTAATGTCATACTCTGGTTATTTGGACTTGTAATGATACTTTTAGGAGTCGGCGAAAATACAATTGGTGGGATGATAATTACACCTTGGATGTGGGGTAATGCTGTATTAGGGACATTCAATATGATTCCCCTGGGCCCACTTGATGGTAGAAAAATCAAGAATTGGTCAGAAACAATTTTTTACTTTTGGCTAATAATATGTGGTAGTTTAATTTGGTTTAATCTAAATTATCTTAATACATTGTTCTAGAATGTATTTATGCACCGTAGCAGATGATATGAAAGGTTTTGAAACAACAAATGTAGCAAGTATTGCTACGATGCATTTGTTAATTGGTCGTTTAGGAAATGAATCTTTTCCCGGCATAAATCAAATATGACTTCTTAATATTACAATTAGCATTATTACTCCATTAATTTGGAATACTAATTCATAAATTAATTCAATATTTCCAAGTAATGCTAAACCTAATATCACAATAGATTGAAATCCATATCCTAGTAACGAAGAAATAGTTAGCTCAAAAGATAAATCTTTACTGCCTTTCCCTGCTAAGAAACTTATTATTTGATCTTGCCATGAAAATCCAATAAGATATATTTTATGTAAAAAATTAACATGTTTTTGATTTTCCCAAGGTTGAGCGACAGGACATATTTTCTCATCTACGCGGCTAGTAGTATCTCCTGAACCAATCATCCTTGCCCTAACAGAAAAGTGATTAAACAAAGAATATTGGAACAAAACTGCTAAAATTGCACCCCCAGTTATCAGAGAACTCCAACCTAAATATTGGCCAAAAGCATACATCACTAGTATTAATCCAATTGTATCTGCAATCGTATCCCAATATCTTCCAACATGAGATGGTCGCCCCCTTATTCTTGCCAACTCTCCATCAATTGCATCAATAACGCCTTTAATGACTAGTATTATGCAACCTTCAATAATCATTTCTTGCAGAATTAACCATGTACAAAAAATAGATGCCAATAAATGAAAATTTGTCACCATCAGTACACTTACTGAAGTATCCTTTAGATTCTTAGCAAAAAAACGAGCAATAGGTCGTCCCCAGTCGGAAACATCTTTTGCGCGACTATTTCCATATTTTCCACTAGCCATATAACCTCTCACATCCTTAATTTAATTAGATTAAAGCGTTCAAAACAGGCTTTTCATCACAGTGGAAAAATGTCATCAGGGCCCACCAAGTAATCATGTCTAGGCTATTTACAAGGTTAGCAACACCAGTGTTTTCCTCTCCATAATTTTTACCAGTTGTATCCATCCATTGTTCCATTTCTTCTAAGGTGTCACAAACTTGATGATAACACCAATATCCATCAACAAGTCCGCCGAAGCCAACAGTCACAACACCTAGATTATCTTGGAAACTTGCATGATCACTTCTAGCTGTTGTATCTTCATAAACTATAATTTCTGGCCTATCCATATCTTGCCATACACTAGTTTTCCAAGTATCAGCTGAATAGTTTAACCCAACTAAAGTCCCCATTTGCTCCTCCAGCCCTAGAGCATCCGAACCAATCCAATTTGAAAGACCTACCATACCTGGTTGATCCAATTTATCATGATTGGGGCCGGGTCCAATATAGACTCTCATAGGCCATACTTCTGCATCTTTTGGATATCCATCTTCATCAAGAGCAGGATCAGGATCTCCGTGTGGAGCTCCTCCGCCCCCTGGCCAATTTACTCCAGCCATATCTAAATTAATATAATTTGTAATCGTAACATCGGGATTATCTTCTCCAACGTAATACTCTGTCCAATAATCCGATCCTCTTTTGCCGCCCTCTTCTCCAGACCATAGACAGAAGACCATAGTTCTCCTACTTTCAAAATCATTCAATGCACGTGCTGTTTCCATTACCATAGATGTACCTGCTGAATTATCATATGCTCCAACTCTCGTGCCATATGTTCTTTCTCCGATTATATGAGGATCTAGGAGTACTGCATTAGCAGGCGGTGCAACATCAAAATGCGCCCCGAAAACTAACCATTCATTGGGTACTTCTGATCCCCATTTGTACGCACATATATTGTATGATTCAGGATTTTGCGAACCTAAGGCATCTGTAAATTCATATCGATGAGCCATAACTTCAAGCCCAAAGGAAGATAACTCATCTATGAGATACTGAGCAGCATCTTCGTATGCTGGATTTCCTTGACCTGCCCACCTATCATAATATCCTGCTTTTCCATCTATAATGTCAAAAGTATCAGATGGATCAGTGATTTCATAAAGCCTATCATAGACAATTTTACCATGGACAATTCCACTGGAAAATTCACCACCCTCTTCTTTTTCTACAGACATCGACCTATCAATATTAACAAATTTAGTAGCGACAATCCCGCCTGTTTCCATGCTATTGTTTACGGTACTATAAGTATTATTTTCCAAAGGCTCTACTCTTTCAATTCCGTTATTAGAATCATCTAACTCTCCTCCTCTAATTACCCATGAGCCCCAAGACTCGCCCTGGTCTCTAATTGGCCAATAATTTCTCCCTATTTCTCCTATCAAGAATACCATAGAATCAGTTCTCGGCGGTGCTAATATCGATAGACTCTCAGATTCTCCATCCCCCAAATCAATTATGGTTGAGTTTTGAATAAAACCCGTATTTAGATCTTTTATCAAGTATGGGATGAAGACAGACATAGGTGTTGAAGCAGTAAATTCAATCTCTTGGAAAAAACCACCCTCTAATATCGTAACATTGACTGAGAGATCTCCTTCAGTTGGTAAATTTTCTGATGATGCGAAGCACCCACTAAGGGGGGCCGTTACCATTAGAAGGACAAGTAACCCTGCTACTTTCGTACGACCCATGCTATCTTCGAAAGAGGATATCTTGTTGAACTAAACGGTCTCTTGTTCCTTAGGTTCAAGAATCGTTTTCATGCCAATTTTTCAATTCATCTTCTTTAGATGGAGCGACTGATGTAAATTCAGAAACAGTGTTTGTACTTGTTGTAAAACCCGAATCGCCTAGTGACCCCATGTTCACTTGCTGCTTCTTAGGTGTTTTCAATGTTAAAGCAAAAATACCCCCTAGACCCATGAAACTGAGTCCACAGCAGGCCATAGTTATGCCTCCAAGTGTTGCGAATGCTCCAGCTGCTCCCTCTCCTAAGTCACCAAGTACTTCCCCAATTACTACCCATGAATCCACCAATTCGTAATCTGCATTTGCCTCAATAGCATATTCTCCTTCATTGTAGTACCATGATGAAATAGTTGCCATGTGATACCATCCTTCTGGATCATCATTCCATCCTTTCGGTTTCTCTCCATCTTCTTCACAATCAGTAAACACATGATTTTCTCCAGTATCATTAGTCATTGTAATATTAAATTCATCACACCTAACATTATCTCGAACAAAGACATACAAGTCTTTGTACACATAATCATATTCAGAAACACCTTCTGTACCGCTGAATTCACTATTTTCTTCTACATCCAATTCATACGATTTAACATCACTGATGGAGGTGTCGACTTGTGCGATTCCCCCACCCGTCATTAAAACTCCAGCTAAAGTCACTACAACTCCCAATACCAAAAAAATTTTACTTGCTGCATGCATATTAATCCGATAAAGCCACAATATTTAATAGATTGTAATATCTATATCATTATGATAATATTTTAATATCATTATTTGTTCTAAGGAATTACAGGAGAGGTTAGATGAGTGAAGAAGTAGTGCGAAAAGAAGAGATAACGCAAGATATTGCCAAAGGAACATTAAATGGATTCGTCGGTTTATTCTTACACATAATTCTTGGAATATTCAATCTTTTATTAATAATAATAATGGGTGCAGAAATATCAGTATTAAGCGGACTCGCTGTTTTATTATTTATTTTGACAGGACCTATCTGGTTGCTATATTGTAATAGTTACATTACAGTTGCTCCCAATGAAGCAGTTACAGTTCAATTCTTCGGCAAATATTCTGGAACAGTTAAGAGTGAGGGTTTTCATTTTTTTACTAATCCCTTATACACAAAACAAAAAATATCATTTCGTATAAGAAATTTTGAATCAGCCAAATTAAAAGTCAATGATGTAAATGCAAACCCTATCGATATTGCGGCTGTTGTAGTATGGAGGGTTTTTGATGCTGCCGAGGCTCTTTTTGAAGTTGACCACTATGCTCATTATGTCCAAATTCAAAGTGAGGCGGCTCTTCGTGCAATGGCAACAACATATCCTTATGATATAATAGAAGACAAAGATGTTGGAGGGATAGCGTTGTCAAGTCATCAGGAAGAAATCGCTGAATTACTACAAGCATCTGTTGAAGATCGACTTAAGCGTGCAGGAATAGAAGTATTGGAGGCTCGCATAAGCCATCTTGCTTATTCACAAGAGATAGCTCAAGCTATGTTACGTCGACAGCAAGCAAGTGCAGTGGTAGCAGCAAGAAGTGAGATTGTTAAAGGAGCAGTTGGAATGGTCGAACTTGCTTTATCTCAATTAAGTGAGAAAGGAATAATTGATCTTGATGAAGATAAAAAAGCAACAATGGTTAGTAATTTACTTGTAGTACTTTGTTCTGAAACTGATACCACCCCAGTTGTAAATACAGGTACATTATATTGATTTCGAGGTTGAGTTGAATGCCGCAAGAATTCGATGATGAAGTAAAATCTAAGAAAAAAATCCTCCTTAGAATAGATAAGAAACTTCATTCATCTCTCAAAAAATGGGCTGATGATGATTTAAGATCAATCAACTCTCAAATTGAATTCATCTTGAGAAGTGCTATTCAAAAGAGATAATTATTCATTTTTTGATACAGGGCAGGTATTTATCCCGAGCGCTCGATAAATGTAACAATTACCCGATAATGCATTGAAAATTAGTGTCAAAGAAACAAAAACGAACACATAGTCAATTGGAGCTAAATTTTCAAAAGGATAGGCAAGAAGTAATAAAACAGCAGCAACCACAAGTCTAACTCCTCTATCGATATTTCCTTGATTTAATATTAATAAGTCGATAATTTTCCCTCCTTCGTCTCTAATGTAATATATCTATCTCTGCTGTGTATTTGGATATTTCTTAATCAGTCATTCCAAGAAGATAATTATGGTGCAGAGGACAGGATTTGAACCTGCGAAGCACTACGCACTGGGACCTCATCCCAGCCCCTTTGACCACTCGGGTACCTCTGCCTTATAATCATCCAAATGTCATCCATATATCATAATGATGAAACAACTGGTAAGTGATCAGTATATATTTAATCCATATTTATGGGCTAATGGTACTTCTACGGCATATCTGATTATAGTTTCAATATTTCATCATTTTTAGATATAAAACCTTCTTTATTCACTGACGCATACCATCTTGACCAACCTGGATATTTTTTTTCTGATATTCTTACAAAACCCTCACCGTCAAAAGATTCCGAAATTGTCTTACAGGGCGGCGCGGGGCCGGTCAATTCAATTTCTACTTCTCCAATCAAAAATTTAGCTCCAATTTTCATTAGCCCCCAATCCAGCCCTTGAATAGTAAGATTCTCTCCAGTCGTTCCTGGTTGAATTGGGTGACCTTCTTTTTGTAGAGTCAAGATTCTTTCCATTGAAAACAAACATACAGCTCTTGTGGGCCCGCCATGATATTTCAAGTCATTTTGTTTATCGCCTTCAACATTATTTTTCCCAAGGAATGCTTTTTCGACAGGGAATTTAGGAGCGCCACCGTCTGCTCTAATATTTATTGAATTAATAATTGCCATAAAATCACTTATTCATATTTATCAAATTATTGAGACAATTTTTTCATTGAGTCTGAAAGCATGTTTTGTAGGAGTAAGCCCCAATTCATCAATTCTTTCCAACCCTGCTTCTGCCCATATTTCACGATTAGCAAGATCTTTCGCTTGTGATAGAGCTGCAGTCCATGCATCATAATCTCTTCTTTCAATCAAACGTCCATTTAGACCATCGACGACCGTTTCACAATAACCGCCCTCTTGGACAAAAATAGGTGGAACTCCAAGCGCCATAGCCTCGATCGGAGTAAGCCCAAAAGCCTCACCATGAGCCAATCCTATGACTGCAGCAGAGTTACGCATCACTGAACGTAGAGTTTCCGAAGTCAGTCCCGACAATACTTTTACTTTTACTTGATTTTCTACTCCATATGATTCCAAATCATTTTTTTCATTATCAGACCCTCCCCCTATAACTACAAGATTTAGTCCACTATCTTTGATGTGATCAACTGCCTCATATGTGCCTTTAAAACGAGAAATTCGCCCAATTGTAACTACGTAACTTCCAGCAACTCCAATATTTATGTTTTCAAAGGTTTGAGCTTCCCCGGAACTTACTTTTCGTGGGAACTCTGAAAGGTCGACCGAAGGATGTAAAAAACCACCATCAATATCATAAATTCTCTTTAGATTTAATGCTGAAAATTTAGAATTCGCACTAATTATCCAATTTTGATTATTTTTAAATCCTTGAAATGAAGATTCGATACGCCTCCGTTGCCATATTTGCAGGATATGTAATAGACGTGGTCGCCAAACGCCCCCACCATTCGGTTTGAGGTGACTTATATCATCATGAATTCCAGGCTTTGACTCGAGGAAGTGGAGGTGCATTGGCTTATTTTTAGGGACTAATGAGGGGAACTCCATTGAGCCATTACCCCCTGTAAGGTGAATTACATCAGCCCAATCAATAGCGATTTTAACTTGCTCAAATGAATTCCAGGCCACCGAAGCACTACGTTCTTGTCCGGCTGTAATTTCATTCCAAATACCTCCTTTAGGCTCCCATTGATTTTCCGGACAAATTACTTCGATACCCATAGACTCAATGAGTGAACGCTGCGAATCACGTATATTTAACGACATAAATCGCACTTCAAATTGTTCAATAATGGAAGGCAAATTTCGGAGTAAATCACGCGCAGCACCACCATTCACGGTCATTGCTGCCTTGACAACCAACAACCTCGCCTTCCGCTCACTCACGCATATCCGTCTAGCCAACACTCTATGTCTGCATCGGTAAATGGGTTATATTATATTCTAATTTTAAGATATTTTATAATATCTCCGAAATATGTTATGATTAAGAAGTTCAATGAATAATCAACAAAGCTGGATCAACATATGATTCGATATTTTCAAGGAATTCAATATCCTCTTCGAATGCTATTTCAAGGGCTCTTCTTTGTTGTTCAGTTATGTTTTGGCGAGAGCCTTTTTTGGGTTTAAAGCCAAATTTTCTCAAAGGATTAAAAATTATTTTCCTAAGTGTTTGCGAGGGTAAAAAAATCTTAGTCAACTTTACGACTATAGAAGGTGGCTGACGTAAAAATTTAGCCCAGCCAGCATAATTCATATTTCCTCCTTCATTTTGACGCAGTAATTCTGTATTTTCTGAAATAGGTTCTAAATCAAGCCATTTTAAGATATCATTCATTGTAGATGTAGGATTATTCTTAATTGAATCTAAAGGAATAATTCTGATCCGATCACCAAACTCTTCGACCCATTTCATCGTCACTTCTTTCATGCGTGGAAAACCTAGAAAACTCCAAGTTTCTGGGTCATCAATACTCGCTTTGAAACTTCTTTTTTCTGATAAAAGAATCATTTCATCCTGACTTATATTATATTCGACAAGTCTTTTTGAATGCTCTTGATGCATGCTTAACATCAAATCAATTGGGTTACGCAATGTAATAACTATGCGCGCTTCTGGCATTTGTTCACGAACTGTTGTACGTGCCCGTTTAGAATATAAATGAAATGCTGATTTATCCATTATCCATGGTTCATCATCATAGGTGTAGAACGATGGTTTGGGAGTGATGATTGTGGTGCCTTTGGGGTAAATCGGGGCTGTAGGGAATTCAGCAACCCCAGCCATCAAGAAATGGCTCTCATTCGGCCACGGGTGGTAGATTGAATCATGGCATCTCAACCATTCCATCAGCGAAGTAGTTCCAGTCTTTGGCCCACCGATTAGTAGGAGATTTGGTGTCTGATTATACCTGTGCAAATCAATTCCTCCGATAACTCGTAGAAGGTTTTACGCTTGAACAACACGGTCATTTATAGGATATTTTTATCAATTAAAAAATACAAATAAATAATTGAAGAGTTAGTGAAGAGATATTGATACAATATGATGAATGTGAAATAGGATGTAGTTAGTGGCTATTATGAGTTGTTGTAGTTGCCGGAGGTTGACGTCTTTATCATAGGTGTTCCAAAAGCGGGAACAACTTGGCTTGCACATACTCTTAATCAGCATAATAAAATTGTTCTTTCGGATCCGAAAGAACCGAACATAATAGCATCACATAGAGGTACTTTTGTACGTACGGAAGAAGAGCCCGATTGGACCAAATTCAAAACTCATTTTAATGGTAAAGGGCTAAAATTAGATGCTTCAATTCATGCTTTTGCTTGCCCCCTAGCTCCTTCAAGGATACATGAACGTATGCCAAATGCCAAATTCATCCTATGTTTGAGGGAGCCTGTTTCGCGGTCTTTTAGTCATTGGAATATGGTTTTGAATACTAAAGAAGCGATTACAAATGATATTGATTGGAGCACATTCGAAAAGGCATGGCTTGATAATCGGTTAAGTGATGATTCGATGTATGGGTCATCAATGAGTAGGTGGTTGAAAGAATTTGATTTAGGCCAATTCATAATAGTCGACAGTGGTCGATTAAAATCTGATCCCAATAGTGCCTTAATAGAAATTGAGAACTTTCTTGATATTGAAAATTATAATTATAATATTGAGCAATCTAAACATTCGAATAGTGCTATTTCTCGCCGACCAATCACTTCTGTGGGAAAATTAACTAGAATTTTTTTCTCACTAATTCCTGATAAATTAAAACTTCCAATAGTGGAAAAATTACAAAAAAGAGATCTTAATATCTACAGTCTACCAATATTAAGTAAGAAAGGCATTGTAAATGAATTAGGCAATATTCATTACAATATTTGCGGAGAAGAATTAATTAAAGAGTTGAAATTATTCGAGGAAATCACTCATTTTAATACTGAAATCTGGAGAAATGAAATCAATAGGCGTATCAGTAATTAAAATAGATACCAAGCAGACTAATCAAGCATTTACTTCAATAACAAGTAGCATTTCGTTTAAATTATGATTAATATCGCATCACTTGTATTGGGCAATTTTCAAGATACAATTGTAGCAGCCTTTGGAGGCACTATCGGATGGATCATAGGTCATGTAATAGTGCTTTCATTATTACTTTCTATAGTTTGGATAATTCAAAACAGAAGTCATATATTGAATGAGTCCGGCTGGGGATATTCTAATCTGAAGGATATTTCAGTAATTCTATTATTAACTGGTTCTCAATATCTTATTTACGTTAATTTACTTGCTTTTCCGGGTGCCGCTTCATTAGGGCTAGCAATCTTCTGGACAATGACGTTACGATGGCATATACTTGTTCTTGAATAAGAATTAGATTATTCGTATTCCTGTCCTTTACGACGATAATATATGAATCCTACAACTATCAATGCAAGAATCCCTATAGATCCTGCTATCACTGGAACCTGTTCTTCCGTAATTCCTAACTGTTCTAAAATAGACTCATTACCTCCAAGCTCTATTCCAAGACCAACAGTCTTTTTCTTAATTTTCAAATCAAGTTTGTTGATACTTGGACACGAATTCGGTTTTATTTCACCTTTTTCAATAATAATCATACAACCTTCCCAAGTATTATCTAAATCGTCCGGAGTTCCTATTCTAAAGTTGCAATTTTCACCAGTATCTCCTTCTTCGATGTCAACTTTACAATCTCCGCCTATATTTTCGAAACCATTTGGCCATGAAGAAGAACCCTTATTTTTTTCGATTAAATGGATTTGATAAGTAGTCTCTCCTTCAACATTACTATCGCAATTTATTGAAGCCGAAATTGAGATTTCTTCCCCTGCATCAAATGTCCCTCCGCCTTGTCCAATTTCTGATTCACAAGATAAATATTCAATTATAGTAACTATTACTTCAGCATCATCCGATGTTTCAGCAGGATATTGAACGCCTGAAACTTGAGTAATAGTCGCAGTTATATTAGTTAATAATTCTCCAGCCGGAAACTGTGATGGAGATTGGAAGATAACCTGGAAATCAGCACTTTCACCTGCTGCAATCATTATTGTCCCTGGGGCGGCATTATCCAATACTCCTGAATCTACAGTTATTTCAATTGTTTCTTGAAACGCCGAGGGGTTATCTGCAACACAATTAACGGTTGCAGTTCTTGCTTGATTTGGGCCTGAATTTATTTCAACACCACTATCGCATTCAAGAACAATATCTGGTAATATTTGAGCAGATACAGGTGACATAAAACTCGTCATTGTAGCCAAACAAAGCATCACACAAATGATCCTAACGGCTCTGGACATATTATACGCGGGACAACTATCATGAATAGAATTATTCCTTTTAAAAATCATTTTTCGATTAAAATTCGATTCAAAGGATTCATGACAGCCATTACTTTCGATAAGGTATGAGTGATGGGGCGGGGCAACCTCCAGTTGTGATAGTCACTGATCAAACCACTATTACAAGTGGTACCGCAGTACAAGAAAAATTGATTACTGCAGCAAGAGTATTTTCTGATTTATTGAAGCCTACTTTTGGCCCTAGGGGCTTAGATAAGATGCTGTATAAAAGTAATGGGACAACAGCAGTTACCAATGATGGAGCAAAAATAGTAGCCGAACTATTAGTAAAACATCCAGCGGCTAAGATGATGGTTTCTATGGCCAATTCTCAAGAAGAAAACTGTGGCGATGGAGTGACTACAACGATGCTTCTATGCGGTAGTCTTCTTCAAGAAGCAAATCATCTTCTAAGAAAGGGTTTGCATCCATTAACTCTAGTCGAGGGATTCAGATTATCTCTTGAAATTGCTCAACAACAAATGGATTTAGATTCTCAAGAAATCGATGAAGAAAAATTACTGGGCGTTGCAGAAACAGCACTTACCGGCAAAGGTACTGAGGGGGCATTAGATTTATTTTCATCAATGATAGTGAAGTCTCTAACATTAATCTCAAATAAACAGGAAACTCCTCGAGCAGAGAATATAGCTATGTTCAAATCCAATAGTGGAAACATTGGTGATTCTCGTATAATAACAGGCGTTGCTTTCCGGCGAAGAGTTCTAATGGATAGTTTACCTAACCAATTATCTAAAGTCAATGTTGCTGTAATATCCGGAGACATTAAAATTAGAAAAATGACAAGAAGCGCTGAAATACAAATTTCGTCAGCCAATCAATTAGATGCTTTTGTAGACGCCGAAAGAAATAGGAAAAATTCTTTAGCGAATGCAATAATAAAAAGTGGAGCAAAACTTGTCCTATCGGGTGGAGAAATAGATAAAGATATTTTACATCATTTAGCCGATGAAAATATTCTAGCAATAGGAGAATTAGATACGTCTGAGATTAATAATTCAGCATCTGCAACAGGCGCTAATGTAGTAGATTCAATACTTGACATCAATCCTCAAGATTTAGGATTTTGTGGAAATGTATTATGGGAGCGTAATGAAGCAAGTGATATGGTTGAAGATATTATCAGAATCAATGAATGTGTAAATCCAGGACTTGTCACAATTGAAGTCGGTGGTGCTGGTGAAATTGCTACAGAAGAAATAATTCGAGGATTACATGACGGATTACGAGCCGTATCTTTAGCAATGGAAGATGAAGAAGTATTGCCGGGCGGGGGAGCAATACATAGCCGCATTGCTCAAGCAGTAAGGATCGCATCAGAATCGGAACCAGGACGAGCACGTCTTGCTATGGATGCTTTCGCGAGAGCAATGGAAACAATACCGGGGGCATTAGTTGAAAACTCAGGGAACGACCCTCTGGATAGGATTCTAGAGTTACGTACAGCTACTAGAAACCACGAATATTTTACAGGTATTAATGCCGATGGAAACGTTTCAGCCATACCTGGTGTCTGGCACCCTAGAACAGTCATAGAAGAGTCCCTCCAGTCGGCTTGCGAAACAAGTATTGGGATGCTTCGTATAGATCAAGTTATTTCATCTCGCGGCGATTGAAAGAACGTGTCACAAACACTTCAAGCCATATGCTTCTACGCCTAGATATGGCAACACATCGCGCCTTGCTAAGCGTTTGGGAAAAATCCGGAATCGTAGAACTTGGAAAGTCATTATCAGAAATGGGATGGGAGATTCTTTCTACAGGTGGAACATCTCGTAAATTAAGAGAGGCGGGTATTGAAGTAATTGATGTCAGTGAAGCTACTGGACATCCGGAGTGTTTTGATGGAAGAGTTAAAACTCTACATCCCGCAATTCATGGAGGAATTTTGGTAAGACGCGATAGAGAAGACGATATGGAAATGCTTGCTAAATTAGATTATGGTACAATCGATCTAGTTTGTGTAAATTTATATCCATTTGAAGCGGTTGCTGCAAAGACTCCTCCGGTGCCAGAATCAGAATTAATCGAAATGATTGATATTGGTGGGCCAACCATGATTCGTTCTGCTGCAAAAAATCACAAAGACGTTATTGTACTTACTAATGAAAGCCAATATTCAGTCATTATCGAAGCTCTCAAAGAAAGAAAAACTAATTCTTTAGAAATTAGTTCAGATTTAAGAAAAGAACTTTCTCTTGCTGCATATCAATGCACTGCGGCATATGATGCAGCCGTAAGTAACGAACTTGCAAAAAGATTCATTGGCGGGCCAACACCGAACCGAATTCATATTGCGTCAGAAACTGGTGTCAAACTTCGCTATGGTGAAAATCCACATCAACCCGCATCTTTCTATCCAGCATCTTCAGCATCAGGTCCTAGAGGCTTAGCTTCCGCGATCCAGCATGGGGGCAAAGAACTTTCATTCAATAACTATCTAGATTTAGATGGTGCTTTGAGAATAGCAAGAGGATTATTGAAAGATATGGATCAAGTTCGAAATCAAGGCTGTGTTGTAATAAAACATACAAATCCTTGTGGGGCAGCTGTTGATTCATCGCAAACAAATGCTTGGAAAAATGCACTGGCCAGCGATCCTGAGAGTGCATTTGGTTGCGTAGTCGCTTTCACATCAATTGTTGAGGAAGAGACTGCTCAAGCCATTGGAAACCATTTCTTAGAGTGCATAATTGCTCCAGGATATACTCCTGAAGCTTTAGAAAGGCTTTCTGAAAAGAAAAATAGAAGAATGCTTACGATGCCAGAATTTTTACCACGAGAAGATGAAATTCGGATTCGACAATTAGACGGAGGGTGGGTTGCCCAAGTTCAGGGGCCTCCAAGTGTGGACTGGTCTTCTATCAAATGTGTAACAAATATTCAAGGCAATGAAGATTTAGTTTTACTTGCAAGATTTGGTTCTATAGTGCTTTCCGAAGTCAAATCAAACTCAATAGTATTAGTGGCTCAAACAGAAACAGGATTTGCAACAGTAGGCGTGGGCCCCGGTCAAACTAGTCGCGTTGAAGCAGTACGTATTGCTGCTAGAAGGGCAGGGGATAGGGCAATAGGTTCTATGATGGTCTCTGACGCATTTTTCCCATTCCGTGACGGTATTGATACAGCAAATGAAATTGGAGTTACTACTGTTGTACAGCCGGGAGGATCTATGAGAGATCAAGAAAGCATAGATGCAGCAAATGAACATGGTATGTCTATGTTTTTCACAGGTCAGAGATTATTTTTACATTAGGTAAAGCCCGTTTCGTCATGATTCTTCATTGTTATTGTTGGTATTAATTGTAGTAGAATTTCTTATATTTTTGAATCTTTAACTTATTTATCTGATTCATTCTTTTTCTTCTCACGTAGAAATTTCACTAATGATTCTAAATCTTCGAAAAGTATCGTAACTACACTTATGTGTTCGCAGTCTTGGCAAATGAAACGTTTTCCTGTCTCATACCCCATATAGGGTACAATCCGAGGACTAAAACAATTCGAACAAGTTTCTATATTTTTTATTTCCGATAGATCTTTTTTCATCCTATCCACCTATTCGTTTGATTGCCTGAATACTCGAATAGTATTCAATTTAGCTTGAATATTTGATTCAATAATGCTGCATATTTCTTCTACATGAGTAGCTTTTAATGCCAATATTTGAGAATCTAATGAATCTAAAACTAGAGATGCTAATATCCATAAATTTTCTGAATCTGAATTTGGAAACATATTTTTAACCTCACTTTGAATATCAAAGTCATTTACGTCCATTTCATTTATTTCAGCTATATTCTCAATATATGTCATCCACAAAGAAAGCAAATTATTCCACTTATCTTGTATAATAGTCCCCTCTAATTCAGGTATTATTTCAACAATCCCTCTAACATAGAGTTTTCCAGCGGGAACTTGATCAATATATTGTTCAATCAATTCGTCGACCGTAGGAAATATATTATTGAAGTATTCAGGTTCCAAGGAAGATTCAATTAATGCAATAATACGAAATCTCCTCCCTCCTTTAGCATCATACAGGAGATTAGTACCTTGTTCTTGTAGATCTTCCACATTTACTAGTGTGCCTACATCATAAGGAGTGGAACACCCATTTATGTCAGGCATCGAAGGGTTTGACATTACATGCCCATACGGTAAATCGCTAAGAGTAACATCATCTAACATTTGCTTATATCTCGGTTCAAAAACTCGCATCATCATTTCATCACCCGGTAAAAGAAGTGAATCAAGAGTGAATAAGGGGATAATTATTTGATTTTCTTCCAATTTTGGTATTTCATGCGCATTTAAAATCTCCATATTCACACCTTTTTCCCTTGTTTAGTTAGATAAATTAACAGTACCCCAATAACTCCAAACATTATCAATATAAAGTAAGGATTTAACATTGCACCAGCATTTGCCTCTATAACTTCTTCAACCTCTACATCATCAATTGGCACAGGCGCAGAATTTACAGTTATTTTCCCAATCATATTAACTGACTCATGAGGTTCACAAACGAATTCATATTCCCCTGCCATTCCAATATCGAAAGTAAAAGAATAATCAACATTTCTTTCAGGATTTCCGGAGTCAAAAACTCCATTCCTTTCTACTGCATTATGTGCTAACAATTCCCCATCCCAGAAGAACCTCACCGTTTGCCCTTCGTCGATAGTTACTTCAGACGGCGAAAAACGTAGATTAGTACTATCGACATTGATTACAACCTCATCTTGTAGAGTAACTACCCCTTCTTCCGACGTTACAGGCATAGCAATAAATGACATCGAAAATACAATGCAGGCTAAGAAAAAGTTGACGATTTTCCCTAGTCGCATGAATATACAGCCATACGTTAACCTATGAAGTCATGTATTCTAATTATTAGTAATTTTAATCTCTTGCTAGGACTTTCATTCCTACATACCATAATCCTATAATTCCAACTAAGATTATTGAAGCAGCTCCAAAACCCGGATCAGCTCCATTCCATGAGGATAAATCTCGCCACTCTCCATCACCTTTAGTTGAGACATACCAAACAAAATATGCAGATAAAGAAGTCATAATTGCAATCATTGCCATAATGCCATTTTTAGCATGTTTAGGTATAGTTTTTCCAGTAGCATAATATTCAAATATAGCATTTCCAAAATAAGCATTATTCAGAGTTTTCCTAAATAATTTTTCACTAGAGAGAGAGAATAAAAATGCAGCCGGGACAGCCCACGATACAGTAGGCCAACCAGGTATCCATATTCCAATTATAGCAAAAATAACGAATAAACATCCCATACTAATGTATAATTTACTTTTCAGAGGGCTGCTTGAAACACAGTATTTTTCAACCACCTCGTCGATAGTTTGCAACCTCTCCACAAAACGCCGAACCGCCAATCAAAGATAAAGCAATATGTTTTGATTATGATAAACAATCCCCAACTCTCAAGGATTATCACCTCTTCCGATTACTATGGCCGACTCATATATTCCGCCTCGTCGAGGATCAATTGAGCATCCTCTAAGAATAGCGGTATTAATTTCAGGAGGTGGTTCAGGATTACTCGCTCTACTTAATTCTCAAATATCTACTCCTTCGTGCCATACTACCAAACTAATTCTTTCAGATAATAGTGAATCACAAGGCTTGCACTATGGTTCAGAATTCAATATTCCTTCATTTTTAATAGAATTACCAGAAATTCATGATAAACACCATCAGCGTATATCCCATGAGAATTTAGTACATGGCAAATTGATTGAGTCAAATATAGAACTTGTAGTGATGAGTGGCTACATGAGGATCTTGACTCCAACCTTTGTGAAAAAATGGAAAGGACGATTAATCAACATTCATCCTTCATTATTGCCAAAATATCCAGGAGCTCATGCTCATAGAGATGCTTTAAATGATGGTGCCAAGATAACTGGCTGCACTGTACATTTAGTCGACGAAGGAGTGGATACTGGGAAAATAATTGCTCAATCTGAAGTCCCTATATTTGAGGACGATACTATTGAAATATTACAAGAAAGAGTGAAAATAGCTGAACATTTACTATATCCCAAGACTTTAGATTATTACTGTAGCAAGTGATCTATTGGAAAATATATTGATTAATCTCATCGAGAGTGACTTCTTGAAACTCCCCTTCTTCAAGATCATAGTTCGAAAGAACCATTTCTCCAATCGCTAAACGATGTATGGAAATCACATAATTCCCCAATGCGCTAAACATTCGACGAATCTGACGTTTTTTACCTTCTTGGATAGTTAATACCGCTATATTTTCATCATCCAAAGTAATATTTGCTGGCTGAGATACATATCTTTCATAATAATCATTATCAGAAATTTCTATTTTAACACCACTTTTTATTTTAGAAATCTCATCTTCTGTAATCCCCCATTCTGTTTCAACAAGATATTTTTTAGAGACATGATTTTTCGGATTTGTGATTTTATCAACTAACTTACCATCAGTCGTAACTAACAAAAAACCAGTCGTATCTTCATCCAATCTTCCAATAGTAATCAGTGATTCATATACCGTAGAAGAAACATCATTTTTGAAAATTTCATATACTGATTTTTTTTTTAATTCTTTTTCTTGAGCATTCAATCGTGAGCAAATTACTCCTTCTGGTTTATTCAATAGAAAATATACATCACTAGTCGGTAGTGTCAATACTTTTCCCTTGAAAGTTACAGGTTTTGTATTTGGATTGAATTCAAATTTAATATCTTTTACAGTCGAACCATTAACTGAAACTTCTCCATTCCATATTGCATTTTTAACTTCATTCTTCGAAGTAAAAATACCACACTTAGAAAGAAATTGATGTAATCTTATTTTCATATTTCATTCCATAATCAATTCTACTAAGTCGCCAACAGATTCGTATAGACTTGGGCCGTTTTCAAGATAGTAAACTCCGCCAGTTTTACTGCGTGAATCTTCAGGTTGTGAATTATTTCCACTTGCACAAGTTCCAGTACAACCATCTGCAAAGGCTACATAAACGCGTCCATCTCTATCTATATGTAAATCATTAAAATCTAGTAAATTTCTATTAGAACCGCCTATATCTCGGCAATCACCACTATTCAAACATATGCTTCCAATTTGTACAGGGTCATCTGAAACTCTAACTGTATGGAATATTGGATTTTCATCTAAT
Organism: uncultured Candidatus Poseidoniales archaeon; assembly: GCA_963990035.1. Taxonomy (GTDB): domain Archaea; phylum Thermoplasmatota; class Poseidoniia; order Poseidoniales; family Thalassarchaeaceae; genus MGIIb-O2. The sequence continues at coordinate 18,354 of CAXDMJ010000022.1, forward strand.
GCGTTTAAGCTGTAAGTAATATACAAATGATAGTGTACATTATTATTAGCAAGGTGAGGATTCCCCGTCCAATTAACTTCATCAATATCCAATTCACCCAATTCACTTACATTTTCACTTCCTAGGTAAGTTATTGCAATACGTCCTGGGTCTCCTGCATCAATTTGAGGAAAAGTCGTTGAAATTACTTCTATTGGACTTATTCTAATACTATCTTGTTCCCAAGATTCTCCAGAATCAGTACTTCTCGACATATATACTCCAAAATCAGCCCCAGACCATATGTGATAGGCATTCGAATCAGTATCGGTTGCAACTTCGCTATTTTTTCGAGGATTTGGTGTGCTGACATCTTCACCCATCGTTCGAGTTTCCCAAGTGTAACCATTATCCTTAGAGAAAATTACTGCTGGAGTTTCTACCCGCGGCGTAACGTAAACGGTTCCATCCGGAGCTGTTGTAATTGCTCCATGTAAACCTCCATCATCGGTTGCTAGTCCAAATATCTGTCCTCCCAATTCGAAAGTAGCCCCGCCATCAAAACTAGTGAAACAGAAAATTCCTAATCCTTTATTGTAACAAAAATATACTGCCTCATCATAAATTGGAGATAATGAGCCAGGAATCCCATATCCATCGCTGACCCAAGGTCCCGTTGCGAGTTTAATATGATCATTCAAAGGAGTAGTTCCTGAATCATGAGGATTACCCAACCAACTTTCTCCATCATTATCTGACCAACCAATCCAGGTTGATTCTAATCCCATCATATGAATGTTAAACACACGATCAGTTACTGGGTCTACCCAGCCGTAAGGGTCACTAGTGAATGGTGCTTGAGTAAAATCACGCGAATTTTCCCATGTAAGGCCATAATCACAAGATCTCATAGGTTTTTCTAAAGCTATGAAGAATATGCAACCACTCGATGTAATGCCGATGCTTGGTTCCGGGCCATCTTCTCCTACATCGCTAAAAACAAAACTCATAGGCATAGATGGAACATCGATGGCAACTCCATCTGGTCCAGTTACAAATATTCCATTTGAAGGCACGATTTCTTCTGAAATAACGCCCTTGGCATCATCTAGTTGAAGGCATCCAGAAAATGCGACTAAACACATCATTAGGCTAACTAGGGGGGCCATCATCCGTGTCTTCATGAGGGTGCCGTATTCACTAGAATATGTTACTCTTTTCATACCATGACCAAAAAGGCTGTCGGGGTGTGATTGATATAGTCTACAGAAGTGTCACTGAACGATGAAACAGATCACTGTACTACTAGCCAGCCTATTATTAGTGTCAACTCCCTTGGCAGGATGTCTCGACGAGGCTACCTTGGAAGAGTTGATTGATGATATCGTAGGATGCATGGACGACGAAGCAAAAAATTATGATGATAATGCTACTACAGAACTTGTAGGAAACTGTATTTATGCTGCATCAATGAATGTATTTATGGATGCAATGGATCAAGAAATGGATCTTCAATCTATGTTGAATCAAAGCTCTACTGCTGGTTATTCAATGTCGATGACAATGCCAATGGAAGATAATGAAATGGTCGATACTGGTGGCGCTATGGTGCTAATTGAAGAAACTGTCATGGTAAATATGTCCGCAAATGCAGCTCATGTTTCTATGGCAATGAGCATACCAATGATGCTCTCTCAAGCAACAACAATGACACAAGTCGGAGAAATTGTGAATGTACACCACAAATTAGATGGTATGATGATAACTCAAATGGGTGGAGAAACTATTGATGTAAAATATCAGACTAGAGATATGTCTCCTAATGTAATGGAATGGGTTCTTCCAATGTTAGCTGATTCAATGGTCAGTGATATGGGCGATGACTCAGAAGATGA
>CAXDMJ010000023.1:0-19816 GCA_963990035.1 uncultured Candidatus Poseidoniales archaeon
AACTGAATTTTACGAATTAGTAGCAATATGTTGGACACCAGGCCAATTAACTCCTATACATGATCATATAGGTAGTGACTGTGCTTTCAAAATTATCGATGGGGTTTCAACTGAAACTACTTACAATCTTAATAATGAAGGATTAGCTTATCCAATTGGTGTAAGGGAATATCAATCAGGAGAGATTTGTGCTTCAGATGAACCAGATATCCATAGAGTTTCTAATAATTCAAATAATGAGTTGATTAATCTCCATGTATATACTCCACCCCTACATGCATATAATTTACATGAACCTGCGAACTAGTTATTCTGAGGAGCCATATCTGACATATATTCATCAAATACTTCTCTGAATAGTCGGATATCATCTTCGAATGTTTCAGGTAGTAATGGGCCAAATGAAAATCGTAAGAATCTTGTATATGGTGTGACATAATTTGGATCTTTGGAATGTGGTCGAGCCATATCACAATCAGAAGCGCATAATATTGCAGCACCTCTCTTGAATAGCCGTCTATTTAGCTCAGCACTTGTCATTCCTTCAGGTAACTCGAGCCAATGATAGAATCCTCCATCACCGGTATAAACTTCTAAACCCATATCCTTGAATGCCCTCCCATATCTTTCTCGTTGCCAGTTGTAATGTTGTTCAACTGCCTTTCTGGCCTGCTTTACTCGTCCAGGCTCGAGGAGTTTGACTGCATAGAGTTGTGATGGATGACTAACTCCTCCCATCCCAAAACTAGAGAAGTTGGCTAATGTCTCAATATTCTTTTTACTAGCAATAATCCATCCAACTCGAATTCCTGGGGATTGTAGTCCTTTTGTGCATGCCCCTGCGATGAAAATATTGCTATTATCTAGATCTTGAACGAATTGTATTCCACTTACTGAAGGCGAATGAAACATTTCATATGCTTCGTCGAGTAAAATTCCATTCTTAGATTGTTCAGCTAACTGAATGAGCTCTCTAAGCTCCTCCCCCCAACGAGTTTGACCAGATGGGTTTTGAGGATTAGAAATGATCGGCATTAGACGAGTTTTAGCATTGAGTCCCGATCTGTCGAAGTAGGCATGATTGCTCGGATGGAAGTTATTTTCCTTGGTGAAAGGAACGATTTGGAAATTAGTATTTGTTTGTTCCATTATATCCAGATATGCCGGCCACTCGATATTTCCAATTCTGACCTGGACATTTTCTTTTAGGAATGATAAAACCGTGTAGATACCAGGTCTTCCTCCTGCGAATACCATTACATTTTCAGGAGTTATTTCAGAACTATATTGATCGTTGTAGTAGTTTGCAATAGATTCTCTTAACTTTGGATGACCCCATGCTTTTGGGTAGAAACGATCTTCCCAAGTAACATCTATACTATCCGGCATAGATGGGCCATCAAAATTCTCTAATGGCGTCGTTAGGGGGAATCCTTGCGACCATGGATGTGTTCCCTCAGTGCCCATAAAACTTCCAAAAGAATCCCTGAAGTCATATAGGGTCTCATATATCCCCATAGGAGGGCAATTATCCGATAGGAAAGATTCAGTCATGTTCTTGCGAATCACTCCAAGCAAATTAGTGTGTCCATAGATTATTTTCACTAATTCTTCCTAAAATTAATATGGTTGAATATACACCGATAAAATATGAAAGTATTTCGGAAATCGAATTTAGTCCCAATATTGATTGTTTTTACATTACTTGGTATGTCTCTATCGGCTATACCGATATCTAATCAATCTATAGAACTCGAAGATAATGAACTTAATTTATTTTCACATTCAAATATTAATTTTGAGGGGTATCAAGAAGACTCGGTCTATTCATATTCGACCTTATCTTCTGGAGGATACACTCAATGTATAATCACAGAAGATTTTGAAGTCGTTTGTTGGGGCAGTAATGAACAAGGAAAAAGAGGTCTAGGTGGAGATATCGGTGAAGATCAAGCAACTAGTGGACCTGCAGGACCTTGGTTAGCACAAAACTTAGCATCCAGAGGAAATATGGTCGAGGTTTCTACTGGTGGATGGTCAACTTGTGGATTAAATGATATAGGCGAGATTTGGTGCTGGGGTGGAGGAGAATATGGTCAATTAGGCTCTGGTAATGATGTTTGTCAAGAATCTGGAGGTCTTACTTGTTGGTATGCAACAAATCATCCACCACTTCAAGTTTCTTTACCTAATGGTAAAACTGCAGTATCATTATCTGATGCAAATCAGGGACATTTCTGCGCGATTTTGAATACTGGAGAAGGTCTATGTTGGGGGTGGCATGGCTATGGTCAATTGGGAGATGGGACTGTATGTACTGGTGGTAGTGAATATTCTTCAGACAACAATCCCAGCCCTGCAGGATGTAATTCTTTCAATGGACGTTACACTCCGGTAATTATTAATGAATCAAATTTCCCAACCAACTCCTCATTCATTTCAATTTCAACTGGCTTTCAACATACTTGTGGTATCATAAATAATAATGATCTATATTGTTGGGGTAGAAATGACGATGGGCAACTCGGTATAGGTTCTATGGCCGATGTGAATTATCCTTTGCCTCAATTTGTAGATAGTAATGTAATAGCAGTTGGTACTGGAGATGACCATACTTGTGCATTGTATCAATCTCAAATAGTGAAGTGTTGGGGTGCTAATTTTGATAGTCAACTTGGTACTGGAAATAATATCTGGTTTAGTTCGCCAACTGCAATAAACCTCAGTGCTAATATTCCAATAATCTCATTAGAAGTTGCCTACAGAAATAGTTGTGTTATATCTGAACAATTAATTCCATATTGCTGGGGTGCTAATTGGTGGGGTCAAACCGGTAATGGTGGTGGTGACTATACTCATCAATCTAATCCACTTGCCATCGGAGTTAATTCTTCGTTCACAGACTTTGGTGAGAACCCAAACGTGATTGCAACATCAATAAATGGTAATACACTTTGTATAATTCATGCAGACCAAAATAACTCATCATACGGTCTTGGAGATGTTGTTTGCGGAGGTCAATCATATAGGGGTCAAATGGGAGATGGAAATTGGAATGATTCATGGGGCGATGCGAATTTAAGTCATGTTAATCTTTCATCAGATTCTATAGGTCCAGCCTCATATCAAGGAGCAGGAGGTATTCATATATCTGAGAGAGATATAGATTCTGATTCCATGATTGCTATACTAGATAATTTACCTAATGGCTGCCCTGACGGTAGTTATGACTCTAATTATGATGGTTCTTGTGTATCAGCAGATGCAGGGCATTATAGCACAAATCTGCTTTATCACTCTCAAGTCCCTTGTGATATAGGTACATATCAACCTAATTCCGAGCAGTCAAGTTGTATTGAGTCATCTCCAGGTAATTTTGTTGCTGGAATAGGGGCATCTAGCCAACAAAGTTGTCCATCGGGAACTTATCAGTCAAGTTATTTTCAATCGGCTTGTATAGATGTATCGCCAGGATATGAGTCAAATTTCGAATCAACAGCACAAATAATGTGCGACATGGGATACTATCAGCCGAATACTGGTATCGAAAACTGTATTGCAGCATTACCAGGAAATCACGTTCCAAATATGGGTGCCACCGTTCAAAGAGAATGTAATCCAGGAACTTATCAACCAAACTATGCGGCCGAATTATGTATCGATGCTAGTATTGGTCACTTTGTACAAAATAATAATTCAGAATCCCAAGAAGGTTGTTCCCCTGGAACTTATCAATCATCTACAGGTCAAATATCTTGCATAGATGCCGAACCAGGATATTTTGTAGTAAATTATTACTCATCAACTCAAATAGCCTGTAATTTAGGTACATATCAAAATCTGACTGGGTCAACTCAAGAATCAGATTGTCAATCCTCAGATCCTGGGCATTATGTTGATTCAATAGGAGCAACATCTCAAACAGAGTGTCCTGCAGGTACCTATAACGAAAATACTGCATCTATTACTTCCAGTGATTGTATTTTTGCTGATATCGGCCATAATGTTCCAGATTCAGGATCATCTAATGAGACACCCTGTGAAGCAGGATATTATCAACCATCTACTGGTCAAATTTTCTGTCTAGAGGCTCCAAGTGGCAGCTATGTATCGGATACTGGGGCATCTTCAGTTACAGATTGTACTGAAGGTAATTATCAGCCATCTGATGGACAATCAGAATGTCTTAATGCAGATGCTGGGTACTATGTCTCAGCATCAAAAGCATCTTCTCAAACACCATGTGCTACAGGCTCATATCAATTTGAAACTAGTTCAATAAGTTGTATTTTTTCTGATGTTGGTTACCACGTACCAATAGAAGGCCAAAGTATGCAGACAATATGCCCTGCAGGCCAATATCAACCACAACCTGCTTCTTCCGAATGCTTGACTACAAACCCAGGAGCTTATTCATCACCGGGTTCAACATCTCCATTACCATGTTTAGCGGGTTCATATCAAGCAGAAGCGGGACAGTCTGGCTGCATTCTTGCCGATCCTGGTTATTTTTCTAGTGGTATATCTTCTACAGCACAATATGCTTGTGTATATGGTACATATCAGCCATTAACAGGCCAAGAATCATGTCAATCCGCTGATCGAGGTCACTATGTTGAAGCTCCTGCTTCCACCGAACAAATTCCATGCCCTGCAGGAACTTATACCCCATTAATGTCATCAGTTGCATGTATACCTGCATCTGAAAATTATTTTGTTGCTTTACCCGGAATGAGTTCACAGAAACCATGTCCTACCGGAGAATCACAATCGCAATCTGGTCAAACTTCTTGTGTACTTGATTCTGATGAAGCGGGGATTCCAACAGCCCTGATCGGCGGTGCAACTGCAGTGGTATTATTAATTGCTATTACAGTAATGTTCATGCAAGGTTCTCAGTCCAAATCTAAAAAAGGACATAAGAATACTAAATCTACTAAAAGACGAAAAAGAGTTCCTCCGAAAGAAGATTGAATATCGCTTTATTTGATATGTGATAACCTCATGGCCTAACCATGAGGGACTATCCGGGTGGTCGAGTCGACCTTCGTAGTGACACCGTTACACAACCTACACCTGAAATGCGTAGTGCTATGTCTTTAGCAGTAGTTGGAGATGATGTTTTAGGTGATGATTTAACTGTAAATGATTTACAAAAGAGAATTGCTAATATGTTTGGTAAAGAAGCAGCTCTTTTTGTTCCTTCGGGAACTATGTCCAACGCAATAGCTATCAAATCCCAGACTAAACCCGGCGATGAAATTGTGACACATAAAAAATCTCATATTTACCTATATGAGGGCGGAGGCTATGCTTCATTAGCTGGTTGTTCAGTTTCACTTGTTGATGGTGAAAAAGGAATCATGAATCCAACTGATGTGAAAGCAGCAATACGTAAATCAGAAGGAAGCCATTCTCATTTCCCTAATTGTTCTCTCATTTGTGTAGAAAATACAGCAAATATGGGTGGTGGTTCACTCTATCCTCTAGATGTAATGGATGAAATTTGTCAAATTGCACATGATAATGGTTGTAAATCTCATCTCGATGGCGCTCGTATTTTCAATGCAGTAGTTGCTAGTGGGATAACTCTAGAACGCATGGTGAAAAACTTTGACACAATATCAATATGTCTTTCTAAAGGTCTTGGTGCACCAGTAGGCTCTGTCTTAGTGGGGGATTCAGAAACAATTGCAGAAGCTCATCGTTGGAGAAAAATTTTCGGTGGAGGTATGCGGCAAGCAGGTATTTTGGCAGCAGCAGGAATATATGCATTAGAAAATAATATTGAACGCCTCCATGAAGATCATTCTCGGGCTTATTTACTTGCAAAATCAATAAACAGCATGGATGGTTTCCAAGTTGATCTCAGTGCTGTTCAATCAAATATGGCTTACATTTCTTGTCAGAATTTATCTGCTTCTAAAGTAGTCGAAGAATTAGCAAAATTAGGAATAGATGTGTTAGATATTAATTCTAAAGTAGTACGTGCAGTAGTGCATTTACATATTACTGATGAGGATATTAGTAGAACCATTGAATCATTCCAAAGCATTAGCAGTTAACCCTCTAGTTTTTGTGTAAAAACTATCGCCGATTTATTATGACCAGTATGCGTGTAGTTGTAGTCACCCTTATTCTGCTATTTTTTGCACAGCAATCATTTGCAGAGTCAGATGAAATTAAAACATGGCATAATGTAATATCAGATTCTACCGATACAGGAACTTTAGGTGGTATCTCAATTTCTCTTTCCGGGCACAATAATAGTACTGTAAGTAATGAGATGACGGCAGAAGAATGGCCTCATTTAATTGAAGTCTATACTGCAACTTGGTGTACAAACTGTGTCCAAACAGAGGCTGTAACAAATTCTCTAATAACACCAGATGATGAAAGTATTATGCAAGTCCATTATCATCGTTTTATTGCCGAAACCCAAGACCCTTTTGGTTCACAAGAAACTGACGATAGATGGGTTGAGAGATATGGTCAAACTTCTCTAATATCTGGTTCTTTTGAGCGTATTGCTCCTTCTAATGTTTTTGATGGTGAACGACTTCATATCGGGACATCTTCTCAATCTGATAGTTTAACTACTGATTATCAAGTATCTTTGGATGCCGGTAGTTCAATAGAATTAGGGGATGCATCTGCAAGATTAAGTTGGTCTAATGAATCTGGAGAGGATATATTTTCTTGGAATATTTCGACACCTGATTTATCAGAATCTTATACAATAAGTCCGTTAATTTTCTTTGTTGAAGAAGTGGGCTATTTTCCTGAGGGAGGAAATGGAGAAGAGTTTTATCACCATATCTTAAGAGATGTTGTTGAACTTACATCAAGCGAGAATACTCTTTCTAATACAGGACAGATATCCATTGAACATAATTCTGCTTACGATGGTAATGATTTGACTGCAGTACTTGTATTTGATTGGCATTATAATAATGAAGAGAGTACATTTGACGCCTTACCATATCCAAATGTTGTAGTTTTCATCTCATTCTTTGCTGCATCAATATATTCTCGAAAAGATAATTAAGTACATAATTTCTAAATCGTTATATCGTTGGGTTCAATAACCCTCGTCGATATGATTAGTACTCGGAGGGACAATTTTGGTCAGCATTGATATGATGATAACAAATGAAGAGGTATCTCCCGGTTCTTTTCCTCAGTGGTTAACTGATCATATTATTTCTCAAATAATTGATAATAAATCATTTTCTCAAGGAGGTAAATCTCGAATTCTAATTATTTATCCTAATACTGAATCTCGACGTGAAATACTTGAATCTTTAACTGATCAGGGATTTGTTATAGACAATACTCTTCACCATACAATCTCCTCACTAATGGATTCAATTATGGCAGATTTTCGAATGCCGAGATTATTACAGAATGATCCTTCATTTCAATTAATATTACATGAAGAATGTAAAAAAGAATCAGCAAATTTAGGTTTTCCAATCATAAATCCTCTCCCTAATATGAATTGGAGCCGCGGTAAAACAATTGCTTTACTAGAATTACACCATTTCTTATCTACTGAATCTATAGGTTCGAAATGGGATGGCCCTGGGATTGGAACATTTCGTAAAATATTAAAATCATTAGAATCAAAACTCAATTCAACACATATTGATTTCTTAGCAGATCGTATTATTGAGAAATTAAAACATTCTCAAAAACCGTTCTCTTTGATAGATATTGATGGTATAATTATGTTAAACCATTCTCCTACAATACCTCGTTCAGAGATTGATTTCATACGTATGATATCTAGCCATTGTCCAATCCATCAATTATCCAATAAAGGAAATTTTCGTCTAGGAAAACATGGTCTTCTACTAAAAGATGAATGGCCTATTACTAAAAATTCAGACCTACCAGTATGGGTTCCTGAACACAGTTTCAAGAATGTTATAGTTGGTAATGAAATTGAGAGAATATTACTTCAGCGTGAAAATCAGTCCTTTGAGGCAGCATTTTCATTCGCAACAAAAGAGCTCGATAAGTCCCCGAATAATAGTGTATTAATCATAGATCCAAATTTTGAAAATAATAAATATATTTGGGATCGCGGTTTAAAAAATCTAGGTTTCCCAACTTCTTCAGAAAATTTAATGATTACCAATCATCCTTTAGGCCATTGGTTTCATTCATATCTAAATTTATCTCATGGTAATGATGCATTTTCTTTAGATAAATTAAAAGCACTTTCTATTCAAAACTCTTTGACTCTATTTCCAGAAATTCCGCCTCATCCTACGGATGAAAGAATTAGACCAATACCTGATCCTAAAATCCTTACTAAGATTGCTCGTACTAATCATATTCTTGGAGGTCCAGGGACTTTGATTCAATGGTTAAATTGTTTAGAATCCGATTTTGATTTCGGCTTCAATGAAGAGGATGATAATCTCAAAAAAGAATCTACACAATGGTGGTTACTCTGTGTACTCAAATGGCTCAGTCCAATTCTATCTGGACTCGATCGTACAATTGTCAATGAGTCAAGCAATCTTGGAGTTTTCTCTAAACATAAACTCCCCCTTCCCATAAATCCCAAATCAGGCGATGAATGGTTAATCTCAACTCTTCAACTTTCACGCCAAAGTACATTACAAGGAGAATTTATTGGTAATTTAACTATTACTTCAGGAGTTATCCAAAGTTTAGTTACTGAATTTACAAATCTTCGTGATACGCAAAAATCTTTACATCATAAATTTGCAATAATGGGGCCAGATTGGGTTGATGAAATTTCTAATCTGATGGCACTTACTAATTTTTCATCATCCATCAATCTTAATCGTAATCGGCTACGAATTTTATCTTGCGACCAAGCTCTTGGTTGTACTGCTGATATGACAATTTTAGCCAATGTTTCATCAATCTCTTGGAACTTAAAAGTCCCTAAGATGCATTTTTTAGGTGACCAAGAAAGGAATGAAAATAATTTATTGAGGCCTGATGGACCTGTTAGAAATGCTCGTCATAATCTTGAACATATTCTCAAGTCTGCCCCTCAAGTTATTATCTTAGATCCAAGTTTAGATGATGCAACTCCTTCTTCAACGCCTATTCGTGAGTGGACAATTCTCAATGATCCTGAGGATGATTCAGTAATATTTGAAATGCCAAAAGATCACTCACTAAGTCCCCGAACAATTCGAATGATGGATGGTTCTAAATTAAATAATAATGAAAAATTACTGACGCCTCCAATAAATTCTAGCTCAGTAACAATCTCATTAGATTCATTATTACAACGAGATAGAGAAAGGAGGCAACCAAGAATAGCTGAACCAGACGGTTATCTTTCTGTTATTAATAAGAATTATTTATTTCAATCTGATACTAAAAACATGAGTCGTAAGACCCCAAAGATGTTTATATCTCCTCGTAATAATTCCCGATGGCCCGTAATTTCCGCAAGAACTTGGGATTCTTCTAAAAATAAAGAAATAATAACTTCAACTATAGATCCCAGACCATTTACTCCATATCCAACTAAAATAAATGTCAGTGATTCTCGTCATGGATTTATTCAACTTAAGAATCAAAAAGTCTCTAATTGGTCTGCGAGTCGACTTCAGGAATGGCTTCGATGCCCCCGAGCCGGTTGGCTTAGTCGAAGTTTAAGGATCACCGCCGAAGAGTCTCAAAAAGAGGATTTAGATGCGCGAACTCATGGGGACTTATTTCATAAAATACATCATAATTTACTTCTAGATATATTAGAATTCGAAGAGGAGGTAGATAGAAATGTAGATTTTTCTATAAATTCAAAAATACCATTAAATATTTTCAAGTCAAAAATAAGTCCCGAAATATTGATGAAAAAAGCTCTCCTGAATCTCGATAATATTGCTCCTTGGTTAAATCGAAGCGATGCAGTATCTACTAATCGAGTCCGAATGATGACTGGAATGAATATTCAAGATTGGGATAATTGGCTATTAAATCCTACTCCAATAGCTCCTTCTGGAAGAATAGGGAGAATGATTGAAGCAGAGCTATTACTCGAGAATGTTATTCCAATAGCGTTGGAATGGAATTTATCCAGAGAAAATTCCAATGGAATCTTAATATCTCTTCCTGAGGATATTACATTACCTCTTGGTGATAAATTATCAGATATTTGGTTACGTGGTTATATAGATCGTGTAGATTTAGTTCCTTTTGATTCCGAAGAAAATATTTGGATTAATCAAGAAGGAAGTAATGAAGTTGCGCCATTAGAAATTTATAATTCTCAATGGACTCCTCGCCGTTTAGTCATAATTAGAGATCTGAAGACAACTGAAAAAACAGATATTAATGAACGACATTACAAAGGTGTTCTTGAAGAACTTCAACTTGCTTTGTATGCTAGGGCTTGGGAAGTAAATCATCCTGGTGATTTGGTTATTGGAGTAGGGATTTCAGTATTAGGACATAAAACTTCACACATGGTAGAATTATCAAATAATAATTTCATTTCGAATTTATCAAAAATTGGTGAATCAACAAATATAACTCATGATAGATTTCGTTTCCTCAATGAAGATGATACGCCTTTGAGTGATCCTTTCCGAGCATGGTTAGCATCACGTATTTCTGTAGCATTAAATGTTTCAGATCGAACAACTAAAGGGTATGTTAATCCTATACCAGAAAAAAATAATTGTAAATATTGTAACGTTAAAGATATTTGTGATGTGAAATTAGAAGGTGATTTTTAATGAAGCTTAATAGAGCGCAAAAATTGGCTTTAAATTTAGATTCTCATATAGTTGTTGATGCTGGAGCAGGTACTGGAAAAACTAGTACAATAGTTGATAGAGTGATTGAACATTATCTTTCTGAAGATCAGCGTGCAACTAGAATTTTACCTAAACCCGAACGACCTCCAGAACTCCAAGGTGGCATATTAGCTCAAGGTAAATCTGAAACTCAGAATCTTCAAAATTGGGGAGGTTTATTACCAGGTGAAGTTGTTTTACTTACTTTTACAAATAAAGCAGCAGATGAAATGAAAGATCGCTTAAGAAGCCGACTAACACGTTTAGGACCCGGGCCAATAAGTGATGACGGCAAATATCGTAGAGATCCAAGAATTCATTTTGAAGGGTTCAATGAGCAGTTACTCACGCTGTTAGATGATGCTCCTATTGGCACAATAGATTCTTTCTTCAATCAATTAATCGCTCCATATCGTGGTATGCTTGGAGATTCTTTAAGCCAAGAAAATGTTTCAGATTCTGGACGAATATTACTTACTGAATCTGGATTAAATACTCTCTGGAGACTATCTTCCAATCCAAATCGATTCTACGAGGCTGTTGATGCAGGTATGACTAATAATAGAAATTTTGGTCCTAAGGAAATTTTAGCTGCTCGAGATCGTATTCAACGCAGATATGCAAGTCGACGACGAGCGATTAATATCATTAGGAACCTAGCAAATCGTTCGATATTCATCGATGAAGCGGTTAGAGATCTAGGAGATTCTAATAATAAAATAATTCCAGATAAATTACAAGAAAGAATACTCGAATCTATTGATTGTAATGAATTAAATGATTTTTCTGGTCATGTTCAAAGAATAATTTCTCAATTCTGCGATTTAGTTAAACAATTTCCGAATGAATTGGGTAGTGGATGGGGTCCAGAAACTCGTATTGCCTGTTTAGATCATTTATCTTCAATAGGTTCTAATGGAGATAGTTGGAATAAATTAATTTGGTTAAGCAATATTTTACATTGCACTGCAAGTCCTAATTCACTTTTTACCAAAGGTCCTCCTTCAATATTTCCACGAGGAAATCTTCCGAACGACTCTTCGAATTGGGATAGAGGTATAGAGAATCTTGGTAAAGTAAGTAAAATATTCAAATCAACTACACAAGATTTCAAAGAATTATGGTCTTCTGACGAGGGGGAAATTATTCTCCATTTTACACGTATAGCAATGCTATTAGATCAAGAAACACCTCCATGTACTCCGAGTCATTGGGTAAATCCTTTAGTCACACTTCCAGATAATATTCCGGAGAGCCCCCCCTCGCTAAATAATAAAACTGTATATAGATTTACTATTGAGCAAGAAGCACAGAATCTTGATGATTTACGCACAGTATTAATTGGTTTTAGAGGTATTATGGCCAAATTAAAAGAAGTTAATGAAGTACATGATTATGATGACATTCAGGATTTAGCAGGAGATTTATTATTAGCAAATTGTCCTTTAATCTGCGAGAGTTTTTATCCTGAGGATATTATTTCAGCACTTAATAATCCTCCTAAAAAAGCATGGAGGGATGATCATATATACTCAGCATTTTCAATCCTAGAATCTTTTGAATCTAATCCTAAATTTATCGGAGACTCATCATTTCATCTCAAAGAAACACGAGAAGATTTGACAAGAAGGTTTGACTTATTAAAGAAGATTCGAAGAAGGTATCGTGCTTTTATTATCGATGAAGCTCAAGATAATTCTCCTTTACAATGGCGGTTATTATCTAGACTATGGGGGCCTCGTTTGGTTGAAGACGGTGATCCTGATGTACCTAATACTGAATGGCAACCTACTATTTGCTATGTAGGGGACATAAAGCAGAGTATCTATGCATTTAGGCAAGCTGAAGTAACTGGTTTTAGACAGTATGCCATGACTCTTAGAGATATCAATAAACACGAATATCTCAGTATACCTCAACTTACTACACCTGGGCGTGAATTAAGAGATATTGACTTTAGTCGAGATCCAAGGAATTCGCATCAAATTACTATTGCTAATGCTAAGAAACATTATGTCAATGGTGGACAAGACTTGCTAGGATGGATACCATTCAAACAATATGATGGTTGGGAAACAGAATCTCAAAAAGAAACAGACGAACGAAAAGAAGGTCTAATTTCACTTAAAATAAATTATCGAACAGATGCTGGACTACTTGAAGTAATGAACGAATGGTGGGGGGATATATTCCATCCCCGGCATAGAAAAGTCACGAATGGTGGGTTTTATGCTGATTCTCAACAATTATATGCTTGCAAAGATAAATCGAAAGAAAGTGGTGGAATTGAATGGATTTGTCCACTTAATGCCGAGATTCCTAATGATCCATCAACAGACCTCAACAAATATCTTGATGCATTCACTTCTGGAACTCCAGACTCATTAGAAAGGCAAGGTATGATGGTTGCTCGTAGAATTAAGTACCTCATAGAAGGTAAACCAGTTAGAGTTCTTTCACCATCTGGGAGGTGGGATGTATTACCTGCTTGTGAGAAAGTTCCACCAAGTGAAATAATGGTACTTTTACCATCTCGAAGAAATATACGAGATATTATCATCCGATATCTAAATGATTTTGGTATTTCTTCTCAAGCAGATAGAGAAGGTGGACTTTTAGAAAGACCCGCAGTTCATTCATTAGATGGATTAATACAATTTATTGCTAGACCAAAGGATGCTCATTCCGCAGCTTGGGTGGCTCGTTCCTGCCTCATAGGATTTAATGATGAACAAACACAAGAATTTATTGGCATGGCAGAAAATAATGAAAATTTACTCCATCGTTTATCTTCTTTGAGTATTAACTCTAGGCAGAAAGAGTTAGTCAAGCATTGGATAGAACTCTCTGAACAGGGTCGAATCAATGAGTTACTAGAAGATACATTGGATAATTCCGATTTACTTCTTACTTATTCGGACAATACCTCCTTGCAAGATGTCGAACAATTTTCAGACCTTATTCGCGCTTTAGTCTCAGAGGTCGGCGGCGACTCTATCGTAATTGCTGATAGAATCCGGCAATTAAGAGAAAGCGAATCTTCTTCTATGGAGGCAATCACAATACCTCCTAAAGATGCTGTAAGAATTATGACAATTCATGGCTCTAAAGGCCTTCAAGCAAGTGTTGTTTTCTTAATTGATATTTGTTCCAATAGACAGACAAATCTTACTATTGATTCTAGATCTAGGACTATGGTTAGTCCAGAACTATTTGCAGGTAACCCAATACCTTGGACCGATAAACAAGATATCAAATCCGCCACTTGGTTACATACAAAATGGCTTTATCAATCTAGGAAAGATGCTGAAGCAAGAAGATTACTGTATGTGGGTGCGACAAGAGCGAAGCATCGTTTGATTATTGTTGGTTCACCCAAAGGAACTACATGGATTGATGATTCAGAAAATGGTAATAGTGGATTAAAAGTTCCTTGGAAATATAATAAATCTCTACCTCAATTAGGTCAGATATGGCTTGAATCTCTTAGACAAGGGGCATACAGAAGAGGAGAAAATAAATCAATATGGAATAAAGACACCGATTTTACAGATACCCCATTTGATCTGAATACTGATAGATACTTAGATCCTTTTGCAATGAAAAATGATTCTTTTATTGGAAGCGATCTTCTGAAAGGAATGGTTCTACTCCATCATCAAGATTGCTTTGATACCGATAATATAAATAAAGGTCAACCATTACTAACCCCTTCCCAAAGAATAATACAAAAAAATAATGCTGCTAAAAGTTCAGTATCTGGGCTGAAACCATATTCCGAACCTAGATTAGACTCAAATTATAGGGTTAGAACCGCTCCTCATCGACTTTCACAGTTATCTGAATGTTCGCGCCGCCATTGGTTAGAAACAAGAGGTGGACTCAAATCCGCTCCTCTTATTCCCTTATCTAAAAAACCTCTTTCCAATGATTCTTTTAATGGTATAGATCCTGCATTATTGGGGTCGATAGTACATAGGATAGTCGAGATAGGAATGCCGAATCCTGGATTATTAGAAGAAAAATCCCCTCAATTACCTAATTCTTGGATAAAAAAGAATCCTAATAATATGGTAAATGAAAAATTACATGATATGGTTTATACAGAAATGCTTTCTAAAGATTCGGATAAATTAAAAATTAAAGATGTAGTTATTGAAATGACAAATAGATTATCAAATAGCAAATTTGGTCAATTAATTTCAGGGGAGGTTATTGAAGGAGAGAAAGTCGAAGGTTTGAGGACTGAAATGCCATTCCACATCAGTTTTGAAGTCCCTCTTGATGGCCTTACTAGGACACGTTGGACACCTCAAGGTCTTGAACCTCTTTCTTTGATAGATAAAGCATCAGTCCAGATGGATGGATTCATTGATCTTGTTCTATGTACTGTCAGCAGTGAAGGCCCTACAATACGGCCAATTGACCTGAAAACAGAAGAAGCGTACTCGTTACGTTCTAGAAAAAATGAAGGACTTCTAGAATCTCTTGGAGAAGATTCTTATGAACCAAAATGTGATGCAGAATTTTCGATGTTAAATCATCATAGAATGCAATTAGCGCTATACTACAGGGCCTTAAAAAGAATAGAAGCAAGTCGTGAAGAACCTCGTAAGGTACTTCGTCCTGCTATTTGGGTCGGAGTAACAGGTAGATTGGTAGAATATCCTGAAGTACTTTTCCAACAAGCTCAGAGTGAATTAGATGAGTTACTAATTCAAGTAGCCAAAATGGAATTAGATTCTAATGACTCTCTTAGTAATCATCCGCCTCTATCGGAAGAATCATGCGAACCTTGCAAATCTTGTCCATTTTCCAAAGGCCAGTTTCCAATTTGTGGCCCTGTAAAGCAGGAACTCTGAATTAAAGATTCAAAGACTGTATTGTTTAACAGGGTATCATGTCTGTAGACTTGGATAGGCTGATAGAAAGAGCGGATGAGTTATGGGAAGATTCAATAATTCCCAGTTTGACTGAATTTATTGCCATTGAGGCTCTTTCTCCCGGTTTTGAACCTAATTGGAAAGCAAAAGGCGAACTTAATTCAGCAATCAAGTTATTTTCAAATTGGCTTGTTAATCAAGAACTTGATGGTATGACGTATAAGATTCATGAAATTGAGGGAAGAACTCCAGTACTTTTAGTTACAGTCGAAGGTACAGGTCCTGGCGAAGTAATATTTTATTCACATCTAGATAAACAACCATCGAGAGAGCATCTTTGGTCAGATGGGCTTCACCCTCTGAAAGCAGTTAGAAGAGATCCTTGGTTATTTGGCCGAGGCGCTTTAGATGATGGATATGGTGGTTATGTTTGTGTGACGGCTCTCAAGATGTTACAAGAACAAGGTATCCCATATCCACGATCCCATTTCCTTATTGAAACATGTGAAGAATCAGGATCTTATGATCTACCTCCTTATCTCGACCAACTTACTGATGAATTAGGTACGCCAAATTTGATAGTGGTTCTCGACAGTGGTGGCCCAGATTATGAACATATATGGGTAACTGAAGCTTTACGCGGTTTAGTTGCTGGTACGCTTTCAGTACAGGTTTCGAATGAAGGTGTACATTCAGGAATGTCCGGCGGTGTAATACCTTCTTCTTTCAGGATTCAAAGAATTTTACTTGATAGAGTTGAAGATTCAAAATCTGGAAAAATTTTAGTTCCTGAGATGCATGTCGCAATTAGTGATAAAGTAAGGAAAGAGGCAGAAGCTCTTGGAGGTTTATTAGGTGATGGAATTTGGTCTCAATTACCTGTTGTTGATGATCTGAGGCCTCAAAATGAAGGAGCAGCTGAAATCCTTCTTGATATGAATTGGAGGCCAGCAATGTCTGTAATAGGTGCAGATGGGATACCTCCCACGCAGACAGCAGGTAACGTTCTAAGGACCAATACCGATTTGAAGTTAAGTTTTAGAATACCACCTGGTGTTAAAGCAGAAGAAATAGATATTATCCTCAAAGATAAATTTGAACAAGCCCCTCCCTATGGATCTAAAGTAGAGTATATTCCTGATGCTGCTGCTGATGGTTTCCATGCTCCTGCAATGGATGGTAAATTAGCAGAGGCACTTAATCGTGCATCTATGCATATTAGCGGCCTCCCACCAATGGCTACATGGGTGGGTGGAACCATCCCATTCATGGCTATGATGCAGGAAAAATATCCAGAGGCTCAATTCTTGTGTACAGGGACAGGGGGTCCGGGGAATAATGCTCATGGTCCGGATGAGAAATTACATATCCCCTCATCAAAAAGATTGACTGCAGTACTATCTGCAACAATTGCTGCAGTATCACAATAAATAGATTGGAATAACGCAATTCCTAGCCAAAGAATCCGCCGAAGTTAAAGCGAGGTTATGACTCGAGATAAGCGAGGGTATCCAATGACTAGTGATGAAAATGGTTCAATTACACCGGAAATTCGTGTTAAACAACTTGAAGAAAGATTAGTCGAAGAGTCTGATCGTTTAGAAAAATTATATGTTGCATATCGTAAAGTTGAACAAGAAGTTGAAGAGAAAAATGCAATAATTGACGTTCTAGAAAAAGAAGCGATAGATAAAGAAATAGAGCGAGAAGGTATGGAATCATTAATTTCAGATAAAGATAGTCGAATTCATGAAATGGAGATGGACGGTGCTAAATCCTCTACAAAAATTAAACATCTTCAACCAAAGTTAGAGAAAACTGAAGAAATGTACACTCGTGAAAAAGCTAGATTAGGTCGAGTATTCGAAGTTGCAGAAGAGTTAGATGAAGCATTACAAACTGCTCAAGTAGAGCTCACGGCAAGAGATGATTGGTATGTTCAACACATGCAATTATTCGAGAATCTAAATCAAGCAATTCAAACAAGGTATGAAATGATTGATTCAGCAGTAGAAAAGAGCGCAGAGTTTGCAAAGAAACAAGATACGTTCAAATCTAGGATGGACGAGGCACTTGAGGCAGCTGAAGAAGCCGTTTCACATGCTCAAGAGATGTCAGAAGAATCTGAAGATTGATTATTCTGGTTTTGATCCATCTGCTAGTCTAATGCATTTTGCAGGAACACCTGCCCAAACTTCTCCAGCAGGAACATTAGTCCATTTTGGAAGAACCGCTCTAGAAGCAATAACAGCTCCATCGCCTATATTGCAACCTGGTTGAATAATTGATTCCATTCCTATTAATGCATCATTACCTATGACAACTGGAGCCATTACTAATTCTCCTCTTTCTGTCAAATGAGCATTGATAGTTGCATTTCCTCCAATAACTACTCTGTCTCCAAGAGTTACTGAACCGGCATCATTCAAATGTGCAGAATTAATTTGAACACCTTTCCCTAATGTCGCTCCAGAAAGTCTGTAGTAAATATTTCCAAAAAATGAAGGGACTAAAAATGGTAAAAAGAAAAGAGCAATTCTATGGAAAACCATAGACCATGCCCATTGAATAGTTACAAATGATTGTAAAGGGTACCTTCCAGGTTCAAGTCTTGGCCTGAATAAGCCTCCTAATAAGCCTGAAAATATGACTAGAGTTATCCCCCAAATCATAACTCCCGTTCCTAATGCTATTCCAGTTATCACCAGTTCCCACCCGTAATTCGAACCTTCAAATATTAAATCTTGAATTCTATAGAACATATAAATTCCAGGTATTGACGATAACCCTACGATAATTGATAGAAATGGAATTACTAGAGTAGTTAGAAGATTTTGGACGATTGTAAATGCCTTCATTGATTCACCAATGTATGACCGTAGGATGAATCTGAAATGATGTTTTGGGCGACGGCAGTATCAAGAGAAAGAGACGAACCGAAGGGTTATGGCAGGTGCTTCCGGAATTTTGGGTGACGGCACAAAAGCGGTCAAAATCCACCATTTAGTCAAAGCACCAGAGAATACCCCTCAATCAATTTCACGAAGAGAATCTTGGGATGCAACCAAACCTGCAACAGTCTATAAGACTCCTGAAATGTTGAAAGATGGCACTCCTTGCACTGCTGCAACTGTAATATTAAGGACCAGAGGATGTGTTTGGTGGTGGAAATCAGGATGTACTTTTTGTGGTTATTTTAATGATGTAAGAGACGATGTTACAGCCGATGATTTATTTGCTCAGTGGGATGAGGCTAAGAGGTTAACAAATAATTTTAAAGGCTGTAAAATGGTTAAAGTATATACTTCTGGGACATTTTTTGAAGATAGAGAAAACCCTCCTGAATGGCAAGAAATGGTGCTCAAAGAAACTCATGATCGTGGTTTAGAACTAATTGTAGAAGCTCAAGCGCACTTGTGCAGTCCAGAAAAACTTGCATGGGTTGCAGAAAGACATCCCGGTTGTACCGTTGCAATTGGTCTAGAAGCATATGATGATACTGTCTTACGTTTTCACTGTAACAAGGGATTTTCAACTAAAACATGGAGGAAATCAGTTTCTGATTTAAGGGATGCTGGATTACGTGTCAAAACATATCTACTTTTCAAACCCCCATTTATGTCTGAAGGAGATGCACTCAACCTGACTTCAGATTGGTTAAGGGAAGTCGCTCCTCTTTCCGATGAAGTTTCCATTAATCCTATGAATATTCAGAAGAATACAGTTGTAGATCGAATATTTCGTAATAGAGAATATCGTCCACCTTGGCTTTGGTCACTTGTTGAGATGATTGAAAGAACTCATGATGAAATTTCTAATTCTAATTGTCGAACAATCGTTCATCCTACTGCTGGGGGTCGAATTAGGGGTTCACACAACTGTAAGAAATGTGATGCAGACGTAGTTGCAGCAATTGAGAGGTATTCTGTTTCACGAGATTTGAGGGAATTCAAAGGTCTTGATTGTGATTGTAAAATAGTATGGAAAGCAGAAATTGAAAATGATTTATCATTACCTGCTCCATTAGGTCAAGGGCGAGACCGAAGACTTTCCAGAGTTGATATGGTTCGTGCACCTTAGGCCTCTAGGAACTATTCGCTCGGCTAATACTTAAGGGTGAATCTCCGGTGGTAGTAA
>CAXDMJ010000024.1:0-18148 GCA_963990035.1 uncultured Candidatus Poseidoniales archaeon
ATGCTTAAGTTGGCACTTATTGAAGATTCGTTAGAATAAAGATGAAACATTACCTGAATTAATCAGATTAAGTAATAGATCAATCTCAGTTCTAACCTGTTTTTGATCATCTCTTTTTCTCACAGTGACTGTACCATCTTCTAGAGATGTATGATCGATAGTTACTGCCCAAGGTATACCTATCTCATCTGCTCTAGCATATCTTCTTCCAATAGATTTACTCGAATCAATTAATGATGTAATACCTTTCATTCTATTAATCTGTAAGTTTAATTTTCTCGCAGCATCTCCCATTCCATCTTTTTCAAATAATGGTAATACAATCAGATCTGCAGGCGCTATTGCCTCTGATAATTTCAGAAGATTATATTTTTCACCTTCTTTTTCTATTTCCTCATACGCATGGTCAAGAATATGCCAGATGATTCTATCTATTCCAAATGCGGGTTCGATTACATGTGGTGTAAACCATTCTCCAGCGATGCTTTTATGGATATTTTTTCGTTCAACCATTTCCTCAGTTATTTCTACCTCAGTTCCATCCTTAAGTTTTAATTCAAAAGGTAAATTATTCGGTAATTTGTCTAATTGCTCTAATGCTTCTAAAACTAACCCTGCCTTTGCTCTAAACATTGGTCCCAATACAGATGTCTTCGGCGCTAAAACTTCCTTTGATTCCGTTTTTGGTTCTTTAAATTCCCTCCAAGCTCTCAAAGAATTAGAATTTGAATGTTTTTCATGTGATAGTAAATCATGGCATGTCCTATTTGCGATTCCCACACATTCTATCCAGCCATGTTCCCCAAATATTTCACAATCCCAACAATCCTCAGCATAATGGGCCATTTCAGTACCTTCATGCTGCCTAAATCTAATTTTAGATGGATTTATGCCTACATTAATTAAGAAATCCCACGTTCTTGATAAGAAATATGCGACATTATGATCCTTCATTACTCCTTTATCAATAGCTTCTGAAAAAGACATTTTGATTTCTTTATAATCATCCCCTTTAGGGTCTGGTATGAATGATATAATGTCTTTTTTCATAGACAAATCGATTGCAGGAGGATTTTCAGGATCTATGAAATATTCTAATTCCGCCATATTAAATTCTCTTAACCTAATCATTCCTTGGCGTGGACTAATTTCATTACGATAGCCTTTACCAGTTTGTATTGCTCCAAATGGTAATTTTTGTCTAAAATGACGATATAATGAGGGGTATAGCATAAACATTCCTTGTGCTGTTTCAGGCCTCATATATGCTTGTCTACTAGCACGCATAGCCCCTATTTTAGTTCCAAACATCAAATTCATAGGTTTGGCTGGAGTCCAATTTTTGTCTCCACAATTCGGGCATTCAATTTCATTTGAGATTAATATTTCATCTATTTGATTTGCATCTAATATGTCTGGATTCGGATGATAATTCTCTGCTAATTGATCGGCTCTAAAGGCTGACGAACATTTACCGCACTGCGTCATTAAATCGTTGAATTCTCCTACATGACCACTGGCAACTAGTACTGGTTCCGGGGTGATAGTAGGTGAATCTATTTCTACAATGTCTCCATTTATCGTCCAGTGTTCTACCCAATTTTGAATTACTCTTCTTCTGATAGAAGCCCCAACCGGTCCATAATCAATTAATCCTGACACTCCACCATATATTTCGAACGCTGGAAGGATGATTCCTCTACGTTTCAGCATTGCTGACAGCCTTTCGATACGTTTCTCATCTGCCATATTATGAACCTTTGACCACGCTTTCACATTTCAAGCCATCCTTAGATGATTGCATAAAAAATAGATTATTTGATGAATTTAGGTTTAATGAGGACAGATAATGTTTGACTTATGAGATGTTTATTTAATCCAAGATTATAAGTACTCTATTGATAGGCTTCGGTTCGCGGTGTAAATAAAATGCCAGAAATCGTTTATGTAACAGAGATGATGGAGACTGAATCTCTCCTCGAGGAGTTGTGTCCTCCTGTTAGGAATTGGTTCAAAGATAAGTTCCCTGATTTCACACATCCTCAGAAAGTTGCTATACCTCGAATAATGGCCGGAGATCATCTTCTTTTATGTTCTCCAACCGGTTCTGGAAAAACATTAACTGCGTTTCTTTCTGTCATAAACGACTTAGTAAGTAGGTCATTAGATGGGAGTTTAGATAATTCAGTACAATGTATGTATATATCCCCAATCAAGGCTCTTGCAAACGATATTCAGAAGAATCTAATCGGCCCTCTAACCGATATTAAAGAGAACTATTTACCTTCAAATTCTAAAGACATAACTGTCGGTCTGAGAACAGGTGATACTCCTCAAAAAGATAGAGAAAGAATGCTTAAGAAACCCCCCCATATTCTAATTACAACTCCTGAGTCATTAGGTCTTGCTCTTGCAAGTAAAAGATTCAGACCACTTCTTAATAATATGAAATGGATGATTATTGATGAGATGCATTCTTTGGTGCCTACCAAAAGAGGAACTCATCTTTCATTGAGTCTTGCGTTAATGGATTCCGTAATTGATTCTGACGTTCAAAGAATTGGAATTAGCGCAACTATGGAACCTTTAGATGCAGTTGCCGAATATCTTGTAGCATCTGATAGCCGAGATAGTGAAGTTGCCCCGCAAAAAGTAACAATAGCAAAAATATCTGGTTCTAGAGAACTTGATCTTGACATTATATTACCAACTCCTAGATTTGCTTCCACACCAATTAAAGAAATCTTAGATCACAATGTAGATCGAATTAAAGAATTAGTTGAAGCTCATACTACAACTTTAGTTTTCGTTAATACTAGGAATATGACTGAAACAGTAGTTCAGAAACTTAAGATTGCAGGATTACTAGGTGTAGAAGGTCATCACGGTTCAATGGATAAAGCGATTCGTCTAGATGTTGAACAACGTTTGAAGAATGGCTATCTAAGATGTGTGGTTTCATCTAGCAGTCTTGAGATGGGTATTGATATTGGTTCTGTTGATTTAGTCATACAAGTCGGTTCCCCGGGAAGTATAGCTACTGCATTACAAAGAATAGGTAGGGCTGGGCATCAAGTAGATGGTTTACCTCGAGCACGTTTCCTTCCAATTTCTCCTCATGATTTGCTAGAAATCGTTGCTCTTCAAACGGGAATTCTCCGAGGTTCAATGGATCTTCTTAAATTCCCTGAAAATTGCCTTGACGTACTTGCTCAATTTTTAATCGGTCTTTCAATAATAAAAGAATGGGATATAGATGAAGCATATCATTTAGCAACTGCATCTTGGCCGTATAGAAATTTACCCTATGATGATTATATTGAAGTACTTGACTTGTTAGAAGATGAGAGAAGAATTTGGATTGAGTGGGAAGATAATAAATTTGGTAAGCGCGGTTTCGCTCAAATGATTTATTATACAAATATTGGAACGATTGCTCCAAATAATAATTACTTAGTATTCACATCTGATGGGACAATGGTTGGCCAACTTTCTGGAAGCTTCGTTTCAAGTCTAAGGAATGGAGATGTATTCTTACTGGGAGGGTCAACATATAGAGTAGGTAATATCAGAGGTACTAGAGTTAATGTCACTCCAGCAACTGGTTACAGACCAACTATCCCATCATGGACTGGTGAGGCCAATAGTAGAACTCATGAATTAAGTCAAGAAGTATTAGAATTATTAGAAGAAGTTGCAACTTATACTAGGTTAGAAAAAGATCCAATGACTATATTTACAAAGATTTTAGGTTTGAATAGGCCGGTAGCCCATGCAATTTCTGGGTTTTTCCAAGAACATGCAGCCACTACTTTCCAAGTCCCTAGTAATGACTTGATATTAGTTGAACAAGTCGAAGCACCACTTCCAACTTATATCGTTACAACTTGTCGTGGTCGTGCATTTAATCTTGCATTAGGGCATCTTTTTGCTGGTATCGCAACCAATGATAATATTATTGTTCATGAACTTTCATTCGATGAAAATGGTTTTATGATTAAGTTAAGTCATGAAGTTGAAATTGCTTTAATTCCAGAAATATTCAAACAAGGAAATAGTAAAGATGTATTACAAAAACATATGATGGAATCACAATTATTTGCTAAGAGATTCCGTGAAATATCTAGTAGGAGTATGCTTAATCCACGACGTATTGGAGCAGAAGAAGTAAGTCCTAAGCAATTTCAACAGAGAGCAGAACAAATAATGCAAAAGCATAGACAAATGGAAGATTCAGTTTTAATTCGTGAAACTATGAACGAAATTCTCCATCATGATCTTGATATGGCTCAACTTGAAATTTTCATTAACAGGATGGATAGTGAAAATGTTCGAATAGTTCATCGCCGAGTAAAAATGCCATCACCATTAGGTATGACTCTTTTCATGTCCTCATTCGAAGATTTACTTTCATTAAGGACGAGAGCTTACTTGATCAAAGATGTAGATCCAGAAATTCTAAGGCGTCTTTTGGGTGCTAGATCATTGGCTACTGATTTAGATAAATCTAAGATGGTCGATTATTATCGCTCTAAAATATCTGAACCAACTAATGCTAATGGATTACTTAGATTGATGGATATGGGTGGTGGTTTAAACAAGGAATTGTCTAATCCTTTGTATGAACATAAACTAAAAAATATTGATATTGATGAAGTTAGGGGTTGGGTTGGTGAACTAGCAGAGAGAGGTTTAATCACTAAAGTCAGAGGAACAGGTCATGAGCAAATTGATCAAAAATGGTTCTCTATTAGAATGGCTGAGATTCATGGTACACTGGGTTGTCTTGCATTAGCAGGAGGTTCAGAAATTGATGATATTAGGAAACTGTACACTGGTGGTCTTACTTTCGAAGTCGGTAATAATTATGATGGATTCGAACCTAAAGAGTGGAAGAGAAACAATCTTTCCGATCCTCAAGATTGTTTGAGGATGAAGTTACTAGATATGCTTGGTTCTGAAGGTCCTCAGATTTCTGAAAGTTTATGTTCCCGTCTCCCATTCCCTAAAGCACAAGTTGAAGCAGTTTTACAAGAATTAGAGATGAAGAATCTTGTTTCGATTGGATTCTTTACTCAAACCGATGAAGGAGAGTATATTCTTCGAGTTGATGAATATCGAATTACCGGCGGAAGTGTAGAAGTTGTTGATTATCGAACTTTACAAAACCACCTTCTTTCTAAATCATTCAAAGAATATGATGAACCTTCTGATGCTATTAGAAATTTAACACTTGTACAACGTAGAGATGAGTTACTTCACAGAGTGACTAATTATCGATTTAGAGATTGGAAAGATATTAAGCATGATTCTGATATATACAATGGAAGGCTATTACATAATCGTGTAGGATACACAACGAAAGATCAGATTCCAATGTTCCTTGGTCTTCGAGGAGACCCTTGGATTGGAAATTTCGAACAAGAGTTATTGGATAAAATTCCTCCCAGTGGTATGTCTAGATCAGAATTATTTGATGGTTATCCTAAAGGTAAAGAGAATGCACATATTCAAAGAACTTTGAAGAGTGCTTTAGGGAATCTTGAGAGACAATTGCTTGTCGCTAAACAATATGTTGTATTGCCTAACAGGAAGCGTTCACTTGCAGTTTTCCATAAGATTCATGGGGTCGTTGAGCCATTAGATTTCCACAGTGCAGTAAAGCAATTAATAGAAGCAATAGGGCCAGTTAGATTACATACACTTCGATTCTTTGTTACTAGACCCGTTGAAGAATTAGCTGAAGTTCTTAGAGATCTTGATGACTCAAAAAGAATCCGGAGAATTGTTGCTTTACAACCTGACCCTACTGACTATTATGCATCTCAAGAAGATGCTGAATTATTACTCCAACCAATGGTTGAAGATAGAGTAATGAGAGTTCTATCTCAATCTGACCCATTTTGTAGTAGATTTATCCAAGAAGTACGCCTTATTTTGAAACAAGGATGGTATCATCCAGTATTCAAAGGAGTAGATCCAATAGGCCGGATACTAATGTTTGTTGTTAATGATTATCTTGAAATAAAAGATATTAACATCCCTCATTCTTACTTAGATGAATTTAAGGATACATTTAATGAATTATTAGATAATTATAGAGATCGTTTAGTTGATGTTTCAGTACTACATGCTTTCAATTCAATCCCTGTCCATGACTGTGATGAAAATATTCAGAAAATATTAGCAGAATTAGGTTTCGTATCGATGGGTGATGGTGAACGATATATTCGAGGAGGAGTTGTTGAACCTAGGACTAGGCAGGAAGTTAATCGAATGCTTTTCTTCCATCATAAAATGCATCAAAACTCAAGACATGAAAATGAAACCCTAGCATTAGAAGAAATGAATGAGTTAAGGGATGATTTCGCACTTAGAGGTCGATGTGAAATGTTTAGAGTAAATCTCAAGGCCATGGCTGCAGCTCATCAATTAGCTCAAGGAACTAATTTGCGTGGTCATTTAGTTTGGGGTAAAAGAGCTCATTTCGAGAATTTATTAACTATTCGAAATTTACAATATAATGAAGAAGATGAAGATATTCTTCAATTTTTCCGAGAACATCATGATCCTATTATTTTCATGGAGAGGCACGCTATGAAGAGAGCAGAATTCAGGAAATTAATATCACCACTTGTTAGAAGTGGGCACCTGATTCAAGATTATAGAGGTGGTTTTAAGACAGTTAAACCCAATGAAGGCCCCGATTTGTGGGATGTTAAATCTAAGTATCTTAGAAGTCTTGTAAGTGAGTATCCAGTTATTTCCTTGAAACAAGTAGAGAGACTTGCAGGATCAGCATTTTCTGCAGAAGAAATTAGTGATGTAATGCATGACTTTGAATCTGATGGGACTTTAATCAAGGGTTTCCTTGTTGACGATTTACAAGATATTTGTTGGGGGAGACAAGATATCCTTGAAGGACTGAAGGGAATTAGGAAAACAAGAGATCTTGTAGTCCCTCCATCAGATCCTTTGATTCATTACTTTGGAGGCCTTCTACGAGAGAGATTTGGTTTTGGTTCAGCATACATGGTTTTCCATAAAGAAGAACCTATTGCTGCCTTCAAAGCTAATACTAAAGATGGTGTTATTGAAGTTACAGATTTCGTTGGTGACTCGGATTTAGAGAAAGAAGCTCTTAGAGTAATGAAAGAATTTGCTTGGGAGCATGATATGCCTTTGACTGGGAAGTTGTATGAACAACTTCGCTCAAGATGATTTATTTATATTTTTTATTTTATCTACAGCATTAAACATTGGATCTAATATTTTCATTATATGTTTGTGTAATTCTGGTAGTAAATCGAACAGTGCGATAGCCATTAAGAACATTGCAAATAATGAGATTACTTTAGCAGCATAACTATGAGTGAAATCAAACATTCCAATTCCCATTAATGACCATTCTGGATAAGTTTCTGTTAACCAAACAATACCTGCATTTCTAAACATATTAAGCGCATATATTGTAGGTAATGCTATCAATAGCCCCCTCGCTCTTCTTTTCCAAGATACTGAACTTAGAGCGCCAATAGCTCCTACAAATATAATCATTGATTGAAGACCAGAACAAGCCATAATGAATTGTACAACTACTCTACCATCTGCATCGAAAAATTGGACATAAAAGCCCTCTTCTGCTAATGATTCTGTAAGTATCCATTTATTCCCATCCCATTCAGAAACTGGTACATCCGATCCATTATCTAGAGCAACCATCATTTCACCAATATGGTAGTCTCCTAGCCCGGCAAATTCTAACATTAATTCAGTACTTTCTGCTGTGATTTGAATGAGAGTCATATTTAGATAAGGTATACTAAAAATTACAAAATAAGGTATTATTGCCCAAGTAAAACAACCTCTTAACCATTGCAATGCATCGGGTGTATTTTCAGTTTTTATTTCCCAAATTGCTAAAATAATGCTTCCCGGCAATGCCCCAGCTGTCATTAAGACCAAAACTGGATCAGAAATTTCTACATAATGGTCAGACTGAAGATAAAAATAAAGGCCGATACTAATCCAACCTAATGCGGCGTAGTAACTCGATTTACTATCCTTTGAACGATGGAAACTTAAGCCAAGGAATACAGCTCCAATCATTATTATGGCTAATTCCAATGCCATTTTGTTTACTCCAATAGCATCCCCAATATTGGAGACGATAAGTCCGATAGGCTCCTCCATTGGTACTCCTACTCCGCTCAACTCGTAAATAGGATGCCCTCATCCGTACACACGGGGTTTAACCATGGGATTCGACTTTTCTGACTTTGCAAACTCATATATTCGTGATTTAAAGCAAGCTTTAGATGATATTTCCATGCAGTCATTAGAGTCGTTTTGGGAGTTAGTCGAACAAACTCGTAAAGAAGGCGGAAGTGTTCATTTCATAGGTAACGGTGGAAGTGCAGCAACTCCTTCTCATAGTGCTGGTGATTGGTCTAAAGAATTGAGTCTAAGAACAATTGCTCATACAGATAATATTTCTTCATTTACTGCTTGGGCTAATGATAGCGAATACTCTAATGTATTTGTGGGGCAATTATCTACTTTTGTTAGAAGTGGTGACTTAGTTGTGGCTTATACAGGTTCTGGAAATTCTCCTAATGTGATTAATGGCATTACTTTCGCTAAAGAAAGTGGTTGTAGGACTGCTGCGATAACTGGTAACTACAATGGTATGTCTGGTGGGGAAATAGTAGGATTAGTTGATGTTGCAGTAGTAGCACCTACTGAATCAATGGAAAGGATTGAAGATATTCAGTTGATAATTAATCATATCGTTAAGGAGGCAATAAAGTCTCATCATGGCTTGTGATTTTATGCTTCTTCCCCACAGAGATGATAATTCACTTGATTCCCCTCTAGATTTATTGCCACTTCCTAATGGTTCATGGGATGGTAAAATAGCCTATCTCGATAGAGATGGCGTACTGAACAAAGGTTCTGAAAATTATGTCAATAATTCTGAAGAATTAGTTATTCTTCCTGGTGTATCTGATTCTATTGCAGCCCTCAGAGAATCAGGGTTTCGAATTTGTGTAGTAACCAATCAATCACCCATCGGACGAGGTTTATGGTCCTCAGAAACTCTCCATTCTATTCATGAAAAAATGAGAGTATTACTTCTTGAAGAAAACTCTAATGCACACTTGGATTTGATATTGTACAGTCCATATTCTCCTTGGGATGGTGCTTGGGCACGCAAGCCTAATCCCGGTATGCTTGAAGCAGGAAGACAAATTATTTCGGCTTCTGAAAATGGCGAAGAAATAAATCTAAAATTCGATATGGAATGGAAAAATAGACCGGATGAATCTTCCTCGGTAATGGTCGGAGACAGAGGTGTAGATATGGAAGCAGCATTCAATTATGGTGTTAAAGGATTAAGGTGTGACCCTGAAATAGGTCTTCCAGATGTTATTTCGAAGATATTAGGTGATTAGATTTGACTGGGCAGGAAACAACTTGTCGTGTTTGGATCGGGCTAGATGATACAGATAATCCTGATTCAGGTTGTACGACAGCTACATTCGATGATTTATTAAAATCAATATCTCATCTTGATAATTTTGAAATCATTGAAAGAAGACTTGTTCGATTATGGCCTTTCGCTGAGAGAAGAACACGCGGTAATGGTGCTCTAGCTTGTTTGATTAGTTGCTCGAAAAAGTCCATCTCAGATCTCGAGACGTTATTGTCGACTTTTTTTGATGAATTAGTTTTAGAACTTAATATCGATGAATATAGTCTGACATCCCCCGCTCTCCTATACTCTTATCAGGAACTAGATGAGGATTTTTATTGGGAAGCAGTTCGACACAAAGTAGATCTTAAATCACGAAGAAATAGTCTCAATCCAGTTAAAATTCTAAGTCTTGATTCTGATTGGGGACTAATTGGAGCATCTTCAGCTATGGCTTGGAAATCTTCAGAATCTTCGACATGGGAGTTAATTGCTTGGAGGTTCGCTGAAAATATAGGTAGTAAAAGGAAAGTAACTTCTTCTGCTGTTAAAAATATGGAATCACTTTTTCCAGATACTTTCGTTAATCGTGACCCTACTGCTGACAAAGGACTAATTGCACCTCGAACTCCTTGTCCCGTACTTTATGGAATTAGAGGTTCAACATCAGAAGCTGTACTTTCAGCTCATGAATGGCTACAGTCTAATCACGACACTGAAAAATGTGAAAGATATGCCATTCATAGAACTAATCAATTGAGTGATGACCATGTACTAGGTTTTTCATCTGCTACTGTATTAACTAAACCTGTTGAAACCAAGGGTGCACATTCTAGCCTCGATGTATTTTCGCAGGGATGTA
Organism: uncultured Candidatus Poseidoniales archaeon; assembly: GCA_963990035.1. GTDB lineage: Archaea > Thermoplasmatota > Poseidoniia > Poseidoniales > Thalassarchaeaceae > MGIIb-O2. Next base: position 10,338 of record CAXDMJ010000024.1, read on the forward strand.
AATTCACACTTGTGGCCTTCAAAGAAGGTGGGGATGTTAATCGTCTTCTGAGGAAATTAATTCCTGGTGATCGTATTAATTGGTTAGGCTTAGAATCGCCCGATGGAAGTATACATTTAGAACGATTAAAGATTTTATCATCAGTCCCAAGGATAACTGCTAGACCTACCTGTTGCAATAATAAAACTATGAGAAGTGCTGGTTTTAATCAACCACTTAGATGTCTTAATTGCCAAAAAACTGTGGAAAAACACTGGTTATTCGAAGAAATAAATTTAATTGGAATTGAATTAGTTAACGGCTGGGTTGAACCAACAGCCTCTCAACGAAGGCATCTTTCCAAACCATTGCTTCTAGGTGTCCCTATGAACTCATTAAGCGGTAAGGTGGCATGATGGAAATAAGTAGGATTTTCAATATTATTTTGATATTCTTTGCGATTTCGATGTTATACTATCTTTTTACTTTCAAATTGAAAGATACCAATTCAATAATTAATATTGAAGAAGAATATACTGGGGCTGCTAAGAATCCAGATGAATTATCTGAACCTAATGAGGACGCATTGAGGGAATTAGAAAGATTACTAGGTGACAACTAATTATTTCTGAATCCATTTTGAGTTAAGTTTACTATTTTCTGTTCTTCGCCATCTGTAATGATTACTTTCTGAAATTGGTCTTGAATTTTCGTCATCCAAACAGTTCGATATCTACTTTTTAATAATTTTTCACCTCTGGCCATCCATCCATCTAGTCCTTTCTTTTCTCCAGATGCATCCTCATATGAGCTTGAAGTTATAACAATCTGAATGTCTTTATTAATTTCTGTCAATTCTTTCATGAGATTTACATCTTTTGATTTAACTCTTCCATAGTTTGCACACCAATCTTCCACAATAAGTAAATCTTTTTTCTTTAATGAAGGAATGATTTTTTTGATATTTTGACTATTTTCTTCTAATTTATCGTCAAATTCTATTACAATCATTCTATCCATATCGACTCCTCTAAGGTGCCCTAGGATATCTGATGATTTACGGCTATCAGTTAATCTTCTAGCCATCCATATGACTTTGCCACCATTCTCTAAAGTCTTTGAAATAAGGGTCAAACACATAGAATTAGGGTTTGAACTAGGTCCTGATGAAATATGAACAGGGCCTTTGCTTAAATCAATCATAATATCTCCTACAGTCGGGAGTGCATGAGCATTGCCTAAACAAATTATTCAATTGATTTCTAAGGATATGATGAATTACTTGAATATCTAGGAGTCACTATGGCGGGTACATCAGGGTCTAATGAAAGAATCCAAAGAAGACCTGCACCTAAGTTTGAAGAAACTGAATCGGGTCTTATATCTGGTATACTGGAAGAAGGTTTTCTTAATGTGGCACTAAATGATGCAAATCAGTATGGTCCACATGCAATGATAATACTTTTAGGGATTGTAGCAACATTAACTGCATTAGGATTAGGCCTTGCAATGCTTATTCCTATGACATATGTTGTAATTCTTACTATAGGGACTATTGGGATATCTTATGGGATTTCCTCATTTCTACGAAAGGAATAGATTTAATCAAATTCTTTCTCTTGCAATACTTATTGCTTGATCAACAATCTCTCCGCTAAATCCTAGATGACTTTCAGGTTTGAATAGCTCAGACAACTCCTGTCTTGTGAATATTTTTGAAATTGCATCAGACATAGCACATATATCTTCTAAATCAGTACCTGAATTTATTGCATCCATTGATGCTGTTCGAAGTACTTCATGAGCCTCGTCTCTCGGCATTCCATTGTCGACTAAAGCAATCATTAATTTTTCAGCCATTACTAATCCTTTTTGTGCTTTAATATTGAACATCATTCTTTCCGAATCTACTCCTAACTTAGATAGTACTTTATCACATTTGATAATGATATCATCAAGCAAAATCATCGAATGGGATAGGGTAAATCTTTCTGCTGATGAATTAGCCAAATCTCTTTCATGCCATAATAATGCATTTTCATATGATGGGATAATCATAGCTCTCACTATTCTTGCTAAACCACAAGCATTTTCTGCTGTTATTGGATTTTTCTTATGAGCCATGGTCGATGACCCTACTTGTTTTTCTGCATCGAAATATTCTCCTACTTCTGCGATTTCGCTACGTTGTAGATTCCTAACTTCTTGTAATGCTTTTTCAATACTAGCTGAAACATTAGCCATCCAAGCAACCCACTCGATATATCGATCTCTTCCGACAACCTGAGTTGTTGCAATCGGTGTTTGTAAACCGAGGTTATCCATGATTAGTTTTTGTAATTCAAAGGCATTCTCTCCCTGTGCTGCACCAGTTCCAACAGCTCCTAAGAATTTCCCAGTAGTTACTCTTGAAGTTAATTCATCTAATCGGTCTAGGTGTCTTCTAAATTCATCAACCCAAACTGCTACTTTTAGACCAAATGTGATTGGTACTGCTGCCTGCCCATGAGTACGTCCTAACATCACCGTATCTCTTTCTCTTTCTGCTAAGTCACACATCGTAGATAGTAACTTTTTAATGGTTAATTGTTGTAAAATTATACTATCTCTTATCTGTAATGCTACAGCGGAATCTACGATGTCATTACTTGTTGCTCCAAGATGTATGCACCACCCTGATTCACCGGCAGCTTCAGCCATTGCTTTTGTTAGTGCCATAATGTCGTGTCTTGTTTCTCTTTCAATTTCGTCAACACGATCTGCAGTCACTATACTAGGAATTGCTATCTCGGCAACCTTATCATAATCTTCTGGACTTACTCTTCCAAGTTGACAATGAGCCCATATAAGGGCTCTTTCTACATCCAATTGTCTCTCATGCCGTCCTTCTCTTGACCAGATGGATTTTGCTTCTTCTCTTCCATAACGATAGTCTAATGGTGATACTGTCATGATGTTCCCCGATTATTCGGAGAGGTATTACCTGTTTCATTATAACCCTATGGTGATAGTCGAATTTTAGTTAGATTCCAAGTTCCTCTTACTCCATCCCATGATGATTTTCCTTCGCAATAAATCGGTTTTTCGAAGTGTGGCGCATCAAGAGTAATAGTTTCGAATTCTCCTCCTTCACCGTCCAAATTAAATCGGTATTTTTTTGAAAGTGTTTCCAGTTGATGAAGACTTTCCTTAGTGATTTTTTTACCTAACCAACTTTCGTCTAGACCTTCTGATGAGACAGAAACAATTCTCACATCAAAACCATGCTCTATTATTGAATTCATATGCTCTTTAGGGTCATGATGCCACATCGGACAAAATGAGATTATTCCTAATTTCTCACACATTCTTTCGATTCTTGTTTTTTGGTAATCTGATCTCAAGGCTCCAACAACTAGTGCATCTATTTCTGTTCCTATGGAATTTCTAATAGCGAGTTCTAATTCATCAATTTCATTATTCTCTATTCCTGATGAAACAACTTGAATCCATTGAGTACCTATTGATTTAGCCTGATACTCTGCAATTTCAGTATTTTGTAATTGGAACATCATTGAGTCATCGCCTTGAATCTTCACTGTAATCAGCGCATCTAGAGACCAGCCTTGCATTTGTGCCCACCATGATGCGTAGGTGGAATCTTTTCCACCTGATGCTAGGACTGCCACTCTCATGACTTTGCGGCGAGGTTCTTATGCATGAATGCCACGATAACTCAGCCTTCTAACTGTCAAGATTCATAAGACACCTTCGTTGGTTGCGGTCTGATTAACATGCAGCCAAGCGGACGCGGATATGACCATGGAGTTTCTACATTCTCTCCAGATGGTCGACTATACCAGGTAGAATATGCTCGAGAATCAGTGAAAAGAGGGACTACAACTGTCGGTCTTAAATTTAAGGATGGAGTGATATTAATAGTTGATAAGAGAATTTCTAGTAAATTAATTTTAACTGATTCAATAGAAAAAATGTATCAAATTGATGATCACATAGGTATGACTACTTCTGGCTTAGTTGCAGATGCTAGGCAACTAGTGGATAAAGCAAGAGTTCAGTGCCAAGTCAATAAAATGACATATGGTGACTCTATTGCAATCACAACTCTAGTGAAGAAAATGTGTGATTTCATGCAATCTTTCACACAATATGGTGGAGCAAGGCCATTTGGAACTGCACTTCTAATAGCAGGTATTGATGACGATGGAATCCATCTCTTTGAGACAGATCCATCAGGTGCATACCAATCATACCAAGCAGGTGCAATCGGTCGAGGAAGATCTATTGTAATCGATCATTTCGAAAATAATTGGAAACTCAATATGACAAGAAATGCAGCGATTAAACTTGGTTTACAAGCATTGAAAGAATCTCTCGAAGATGACCTCAACAGAGAAACAGTTGAGATTGCTATTGTTGACTCTAATGGTTATGAAAAATTAGATAGAGAATCTACATTAAAGCACTTAGACAAATTATGAGTCTTTTTAGACCTATGAGTCTAAGTTCTGTGCCCTGTCTCAGCGTACATGGTTAGTCTCGATGATGCAGTTCTTGCCCGTCTTGAAAAGGGTGGCTCTCGATATGAAATTTTAGTTGATCCAGATTTAGTTGATACTTGGAAAAAAGATCCTAATTCGGTGCCTCTGGGCGATCTTTTAGCTACAGAAGAAATATGGAATGATGCTAAATCGGGTGACAGACCCACTACTGACGCTATTGAAAGTGTATTTGGGACGACAGATCTTCTCACTTGCGTTCAAAAAATATTAAATGACGGCAATATCCAATTAACTACTGCTCAAAGAAAGAACATGATTGCAGAGAAAAGAACTAAGATTATCCATCAAATTGCTACTACGGCGACAGATCCTCGAACAAAGTTACCACATCCAAAAACGAGAATTGAACTAGCTTTAGATGAAATTAAATTTTCAATAGACCCTTTCCTAACAATTGAGAGGCAGGTCCAAGATGCAATCAAACAATTGAAACCAGTCATTCCATTAGCATTTATTACAGTACGTTTAGCGTTTAAAGTTCCAGGCTCTGACTATGGCGGAGTACATCGTTTATTGAGGGAATCGGTCAAGAAAGAAGAATGGCTTTCCGATGGGTCTTGGGTATGTGTAGTTGAGACGCCAGGTGGAATGAAAAATGAGTTAATTAGTCAAGTTGCTCAACGGTCATCTGAAGTTTCTGTGAAAGAACTTGATTGAGTATGCCCCGTAGGGGTTCACATCAACGGTTATGAAGGGAGTGTTGGTCGCGCGGCTCGATAACATGACTGAAAAGAAGAACGCGGCCGGGCCGCAAGACTCACAGCGAGTATCTCGACTCGTTGCTCCAGGTGAAGATCTTGGAGAATTAGAGGGCTACGAAGTAGGCCATGGCGTAGTAGCCATAGGTGGTCGTATTCGAGCAACAAAGAACGGACAAATGAATGTGAATGGGAAAATAATTTCCGTAGAACCACGCAGAACTGCGTACATGCCAAGACCTGGTGACTTAGTCATTGGTTTTGTCGAAGGTTGTACAAACAATATCTGGTTTGTAGATATTGGTGCACCATTCAATGCAATATTACCTATGAGTCTTGGTCCATCCAAGGCTGATTTCGGTGGCACTAGAAGTGTTATTGATATTGGTGAAGCAATATTATGCAGAGTCCAAGAAGTAGAAGAAACTCATTCTAGCGTGGTAACCATGAAAGGAATGGGTCTACGTAAAATTCGCTCAGGAGCTATTGAGATCATTGATCCCCACCTATTAGGTAGATTAATTGGTAAACAAGGTAAGGCTCTTAGACAACTCAAGGAGGAATCTGAATGCAGAGTAATTGCTGGAGAAAACGGCAGACTTTGGATCGATGGAGATTTCGAGGGAACACTCGAAGTTAGAAACCGCCTCCGTTCAATGACTGCTGAGGCAAAAGCAGCAACACCTGGAGGTGTAGCATAATGGGATATGGAGACGTAGAAATGATCGATGCCAATGGCATCCGTAAAGATGGTAGGAAAGCAGGCGATGTGAGACCAATTTCAATTGAATTGGGAGTAGTTCCAGTAGCTGATGGTTCATGCCGTATGAAGTGGGGTAGTAACGATGTTATTGCTGCAATTTATGGCCCAATGGAAGCACATCCAAGGAAAATTCAAAGACAAGATCGAGCAGTTCTCGATGTCAGGTACAATATGGCACCGTTTTCAACATCTGATAGGATTAGGCCTGGTTTCAACCGAAGAAGTAGGGAAATCAGTAAAGTTACAGCTGAAGCATTAGAGAGTGTAGTTATGTTAGAACTCTATCCTCGTTCTAAAATTCGTGTTGAAATTGAAATTATTTGTGCTGAAGCAGGTACAAGATGTGTTGGTTTAACAGCGGCATCCATTGCTCTTGCACATGCAGGTATTCCAATGACTGACTTAGTAATTTCAGTAGCATCTGGTAAAATTAACGACGTAGTTGTTTGTGATTTGAATAAATCTGAAGATAATTATGGTGAAGCAGATCTTCCTATGGGAGTTCTACCTAATACTGGAGAATTAGTATTCCTTCAGATGGATGGCGACTTAACTCAAGAAGAGTTCCAAGAAGCATGGGATTACAATATGGAAGCTGCTATGGTAATTCATGAATATTGTGTTGAAGCACTAAAAACAGGGAGGTATCCTCAATGAGTATCCCTCTTGTACCTCAATTATTACGCAGTCATCTGAGAGAATTAGCAGATAATGATCAGCGTTTAGACGGACGTGGACAATATGAAGGTAGAGATTTAGAACTCGAAGTTAATGTTCTTGCTAATGCTGAAGGTTCTGCACGTGTACGAATGGGCGACACAATTGTATTTGCTGGTGTAAAATTCCAGACTATGACTCCTTATTCTGATCGTCCGAATGAAGGTGGATTAATGTGCATGGCTGAAGTTAGGCCAGTAGCAGGTAGGCAACACGAGGCAGGTCCTCCAAGTGCTGAATCAATTGAACTAAGTAGAGTAGTTGACCGTGGAATCAGAGAATCTGGATGTATTGATACATCTGATCTTTGTATCATACCTGGGGAAAAGGCATGGCAAGTTATTCTTGATTTGTTCGCAGTTTCTGATGATGGTAATCTATTCGATGCATTCGCTTTAGCAGGAATTGCTGCATTGCGTAATGCAACTATACCTCAAGAAAAATTCGAGGTTGGTGCAGATAGGCCATTGATTGTATCAAAAACTCCAATTATGTGTTCTTACCAAAGAGTAGGTGGCCGATTTATTTTCGATGCTAGTGGCAGAGAAGAATTAGGTGGCGATGAAAGAATCCACATTACTCTCGGTGATGATGATAATGTCCATTCATTACAGAAGGGTCTTAAGGGAGCCTTCACGGCCGCTGAATTCAAAGAACTGATGGAAGAGGCTCGTAAAAAGGGTAGCGAACTCAGAAAAAAGGTTCACGCATTAGATGGAGGCAACTGAAATGGCAAAGAGAACACAGAAATCAGGGTTAACTGCAAGGTTCGGAGCTCGATACGGTGTAAGTGTACGTAGGAGAGCTGGCTCAGCAATTGCTAAGAAATCTCGAAACTATACTTGTCCTGAATGTCATTATCCTAAAGTAAGCCGTCAGGTTGCAGGTATTTGGGAGTGCAAAAAGTGCTCACACAAATTCACTGGAGGCGTATGGGAACCATTCACCAGAGCTTCTGACTCAAATAATAGAGTTATTCGTAGAGGTATGGAAGGTGCAACTGCAACTGACATGACCGTTATTGCTCAACAAGCAGCTCTAGATTATGAGCGTAAACTTGCCGAGGAACCTTCTAATGACGAAGAAGAGTGA
>CAXDMJ010000025.1:0-17259 GCA_963990035.1 uncultured Candidatus Poseidoniales archaeon
ATCTGAGAGAGTATGCCACCAATTATCTTCCAAAGTTGTATCTAAGTAGTATACAGTATCTTGAGCATCTACTGAAATATCTCCTTCATCGCCAAGACACTCTGATCCTCCTGCAAAGTAATTTGCAGTAAATGAATTACCTGGTGTCGATCCAAAATTTTCTCCATGCCCCCATGTAGTTCCATTATCATAAGATGCCCAGAACCAAGATGCCCAGTAATCCCAACTAGTCTGTGCCCCTTCTTGACAAGCATACCAAGGTCCAGGGTCACCTCCTAATACTGGGAAAAATGGATTAGTTTCTCCGCCCCAACGTAAATCTTTATGAGCGGTTATGAACATATTTCCATTACTTGTTATCGAAATACTAGGTTCATATCCAATTCCAAATCCAGGAAGGTCTTGTCCATTTGATTCATCTACACATTCTGGGTGCCTAGGCATATATTGACTCTCTTCCCAGGAAATGGAAATCAAATCAGAGTCTTCACTATTATTTTCTTCTGAGAGGTTATTATTGTCTAATACGAAGATTTGTATTGAGGCTACAAACAAAATAATTACCAATATTATTGAGTTAATTGTCAATATTAATTTATTCTTATCTACATTATTAATATCAAATGCCATTGTAGAGTTAGAATCAACAGATACAATATCTTCTGACTCCATATTACATCGAATAGTATCTAAGATATGAGTTTCACCTATTGGCGTGACTAATTATTATGCAATAATTGAAGATACTATTTCAGGTTGCGTTAAGTAAATCAATAACCCAACTCCTGCAAACATCATCATCCATGAACCAATTGCTTTGATTAAACCAGTTGAACTTCTAAGGTAACCAATCATTGCTTGCCTTCCCATACTAACCAATGCCGTAACCGCAATCATCAGGAAACTAACTGAAATCATCAGTCCTATTAGTCCAAAGAAAAATTCTGTTTTACCAACAACGGCAAGCCATCCAATGAATGGAAAAACAGCCGCTGCTGTACAATCAACGGATGCAGCTGAGTATCCAATCCCCCATAGATACATATTTCTCCTTGGAGTAAATAATTCATCATTATCTTCTTTAGTTTGATATTTGTCGATAATGTTTTGGACACCTGAAAGTATGTGTGAAGTCCATCCTAACAACATTAATCCTCCTAGAATTATTAGTAAGAAAGCTATACCTACCGCAATATCATGTAGAATACCTGATAAATTGAATATTTCAGATAACCCAAAGATGATAATTCCAATGACTGAGAAGAAGGTTAATTGTCCAAGAGCTGCATAAGAGCCCATAGCCAAAGGTCCAGGTATATTCCCAACTAATTTCCCATTTTCTCTTAGTTCATCTTCTCTCATACCTAGATTTAGCGTGTAGGTGATGTAAGATGGTAATACTGGAAATGCACATGGACTAAAATATACTAATACACCTAGAAATAGTCCTATAATAAAAACCCCATAAACTGATCGATCTGTTTTTTTAATTCCAAATCTTAAATCCTCTGCTTCACCCATATTTGCCTTTTCTATTGCATTTTCAAAAGAACTCCAACCATCAAGAGGGGTACCAGTATTTTCTTTTGCAACAACATATCCCTCATGATCGATTACTAAGACCAAAGGTATTAATTGAGCAGAATAATATTCAATGATATCACCTCTTTCTCCATCTTCTAGGATGATTATTTCGGTACCTCCATTGACAAGAGGCCAATCCATATATTTATCAGAATCAGAATCACCAAAAGTTGAATTTATTTGTTCAAAAGTTTCATAGTCATACCATGAGGCAACTGAAATAACGATTACAGAATAGTTTCCTTCTAGGTCTTGCCATGATTCTATATTCTGATTGATGTGCTCTTGAACATAATGGCAGTTAGCACAATCTATAGCCATAAAATCAAGTATCACGACATTTCCACGTAAATTTGATAATTGCAAACTTCCATTATCAAGAGGAATAGTATCGTCTACTCCAGTTCTATTCATAGTTGGTGCAATAAAATCAGGAACAGGTTCAACTTGGTCGGATACACCGTATATTGAAGTAGATAATCCGAAAAGAGATAATGATGCAAATCCAATTACGCAGAACAAGACTATACCAATTCCAAAAGCTTTCCATGTGTCTTTTTTATTAAGAACGCTAAAGTCGAGACTAGCGTTCATAAAGTGCTCTGACAGATGTTAGTTTTTCATACCGGCGGATAAAAGTTCATACTTTTTTTAAATTAAAATATTAGAAATATGACATCTCCCAATCTCATTGTTGAAGTCCTTTACTACACACAAGAACATCATGAGTAAGCCGTGGGCCCCCTCTCATGTATCAGAAGTCGCTAAAGGCGTAGGGATTGATTTACGAATTAGTGGTGATGTCAAAGAGAGTCTAGTTTTGATTTTACAGTCTAAATTAAAAGAAATAACAAGGAATATGGAAGAAGAGACACTCGAAAAATTCCCCAATAGAAAAACATTAGATGATCCTTCTCGTACAAGGCTCGGCTTCAATAGGACGAGAGGATTGATGATCGATGAAATAGTTAATGTTGAATCGGTTAGTTCTGCAGCAGTGGTTGCTGTTAATGATGAATTAGAAAGTTATCTCCGCAAGATACTTATTTCAGCATCTGAAGTGGCTGCTAGTGAAAAAGTAGGTACAATTAAACAAAGACATTTAGATTTGGTTTTATCTAGTTCCGAATCTGAGGATGAGGATGATTCAAAAAATTCTATAGATGTTTCTAATAATGAATTTACCAATGAATCGATTGATCATAAATTCGAAGTTCTAACCTCGGTTAGCTTAAGGAATATTGTCAAGCAATTTTCAGGTAAAAAATTAGAAAATGAAGCAATAGATGAGTTGGTCCTATTGTACTATGATTATGCAGCAGATATAGAATATAACTTGCAGAAAAATATTACTATTGGAGATTTAGATAATATAAAATTATCTTATCAAAAATTCGAGCAACTCATAATGCTAGGTTGGATGCGAAGAATTTTGAAATCTGCATCCGAAAAGGCAGACTCTCAAGGTTCCAATATAATCAGACTCGATCATATCGTATCTGTAGATCCTTGGTCATAAAAATTTAGTTCAAAAATTCTTTTTCAAAGTTTGAATCTAAGAGTTCTAACAATCCAGATACATTCTCATGAATTTCAAATAATGTATTATCTGCTGTATAGATTAAGAGGACCTCTGCTTCATTTTCATGTTCCTCTATAAATTGGTATGCACAGATAGTTTGTACACGAATTCTTGTTGGCCCTAAGTCTGTCATTGCTCTAATCCACATGCTCATGAATCGGGCGGCGTTCGAATGAGGGTTTTAATGATTCCTGTACGTTGCATTATCTGTTTAACGGTAAAATCAATTCCTTTTACCGCCGGATGAAGAATCTCTATTACCTTTATTCGGCTTTTTACTATTATTATTCCTTCCTCCTCTATTCCCTCTCTTCTTATATCGAGGTTTTGAATCATCACTTGAATCATCCTTTTTATTGAATGATTTATGTCCTTTCTTTCTCTGTCTTTCTGATGAACTTCTAGATTTCTGTGGTGGACCTCTCTGTCTCTTATTTTTCCTTCGCTTATTATTATTATTCTGAGGTTTTCTTTCCTCTTCGAAAACTTCCTCAACATACTCCATTGGATATTCAGTTAAGTTATCTACATTAGGTGGTTGAAATCTTCTTTTGATACCTACTTGATTTTGAATTTTATTATACAATCTCTGTTGTGATCTTTGTACATATGATATGACAACTCCCTCTGCTCCTGCTCTAGCAGTTCTTCCACTTCGATGTTTATATGCTTTAGAATTCTCTGGTGGATCATAATGAACTACACAATTAACTCCTTGGATATCGATTCCCCTAGCTGCAACATCTGTTGCTACTAATGCTATTGATCCACCTTTCGTGAATCGTTTTAATGCACGATCTCGTTGTCTTTGATTTAATCCTCCATGTAATGTAGAGACTCTCAAATCAGCATCATACATTTCATCACCTAACTTGTCCACTCCTCTCCTTGTCTTACAAAATATCATTGTTTTACCACATTTTGCTATTACTTCTCCGGTAACACCAAATTTTTGATGTGGTTTCATGTTCCAAAATAAATGTTGCATGTTTTCTATACTAACTTCTTTTGGACCTACTTCAATTGTAACTGGGTCTTGTTGATAATTTTTGACTAAATCTGCGACATCATCATCTAATGTTGCGCTAAATAGGATAGTTTGTCTTTGTTTAGAACATTTATCTAAAATTTTACAAACAGGTTCCATAAAACCCATATCAGCCATTCTATCTGCTTCGTCCAGTACTACAGTTTCCACATCATCTAATCTTAATGCACGTCGATCTAAAAGATCGAGTAGCCTACCTGGACAAGCAACCAGTATGTCTACACCTCTATTTAGTGCATTATATTGATTTTTATACGATACGCCTCCATATATTGAAACAACATCTCTATCAGCAGCAGCTGCTATTGGCCTTAGAACTGAATTGATTTGTTCTGCTAACTCTCTGGTGGGTGTTAATATCAAGCTAGTAGGTCTTTTTGACTGCGCTCTCTTAGATCTAATAATCAATGGTAATCCAAATGCTAGAGTTTTACCTGAACCAGTAGGCGCTCTACAACAAACATCTCTACCAAGTAAAGAATCTGGAATAGTTTCAGTTTGAACTTCAAAAGGTTCTACAATCCCTTGACGTTCTAGTACCTGAACTATAGCGGGACCAATTCCCAAGTCTGAAAATGATACCACAATTAGTCCCTTCTGTTGCTCCGCGACGCCCAACCCTATTTAGCATCAACAGTAGTTATATCTTACATTATTAGATAGTAGTAAGATTATCTATTAGTGAAGATGCTCCTATTCTGAGTCTCTTTTGATCAATTATAGTCCGGTCTTCTTGTTCTATTAATTCAATAAATCTAATTACTTGCTCTCTATCTTTTATTCCACCTGAAATTTTCATTCCTAATTTTTGATTGAAAGTTAATTCATGCCTCATTAACTCATATGATAGAATTTTCACGTCTTCTTCTGTACATGAACCTCTTTTGCCTGTACATGTTTTTACAAAATCGACACCGACTGCTAATGCCATTCTTGTAATTGCTCTAATTTTCCTTTCATTAAGTAATGGTGTTTCAATAATTACTTTCAATTTTTTCCCCTTCGATGCATTTCTCATCGTCACTAATTTTTCTAATTCTATTTCATTGGGGTATTCGTCTGAATTTCTAGGTTCTAGTACTATATCTATTTCATCTGCACCTTCATTAATTGCTGCAATTATATCTTCTTCTATTACTTTACAATCATTACTACCAATCGGAAAATCTGCTGCTACTGCTGCTATGGCAATTTGAGAGTTGAGAACTTTTCGAGCAATTTTAATATGCTCTGGGAATATACAAATTGCTGCTGGTAGATATTGATTTGCATTTTCACATAATTTCAAAATTTCTGTTTCACTAATCTGACGATCTAGGAGTGTATAATCGAGGAATTTTATCAACTCCTCATTCCTCAAAATAATCACCTAATTATTAGATTCTTCAAAATCTCGCATAAATGACACAAGAGCTTCCACACTTTCTATAGGGCAGGCATTGTATAGACTTGCTCGGATGCCACCCACGCTTCTATGCCCTTTTAGCCCCTCCATACCTCTTGATTTTGCTTCATCCAAGAATTTTTTTTCGAGGTCTTCACTAGGTAATCTCCATGTAACATTCATTACTGAACGAGAATCTTTTTCTGCATGAGGTTTCCAGAAATTACTTCTATCAAGTTCACTATAAAGTAAGTTTGATTTGGCGATATTTCTTGTAATGTTTCCTTCTAATCCACCATTTTCTTCTATCCAATTAAAAACTCTCTCTAAGACAAAAATTCCGAATGTATTCGGTGTATTAAATAATGATTTTTTAGATGAATGGACAGAATAATCTAGCATAGTGGGTAAATCACCCTCTACTCTTCCTATAGCCCATGGAGATAAAATAACTACTGTCACTCCACTCGGGCCAAGATTTTTCTGTGCACCTGCATAAATTAAATCATGAGCACTTACATCGATTTCAACACCTGTAATATCCGAACTAGCGTCTAAGACTCTGGGTTTACCATTACTATCTGGAAGGTGATGATATTGTGTGCCAAATAGTGTATTATTTGATGTATAATGGACATATACTGCATCCTCTCTGATTGAATACTCACCATTTCTAGGAATCGATGTAAAACCATTTCCAGAATCGTCCCACCTTGGTGATGCATCTCCTATTCTGTTTGCTTCTTTCATTGCCTTCTGTGCCCATGTTCCCGTTACTAAGAAATCCGCCTTTTCTCCTGGATTCAGTAGATTTAGAGCAGACATATAGAACTGTAAAGATGCTCCTCCTTGTAAGAAAAGAACAGTATATTCTTTAGGTATTGATAATATTCTTCTTAATTTTTCTGTTGCACTATTTATGATCATCTGAAAAGTTTCGCTTCTATGACTTATCTCAATTAGACCCAAACCACTCCCTGCTAAGTTAGGGAGCTCATTTTGACATTCTTTGATTACTTGTAGAGGTAATATTCCTGGTCCGGCGCTAAAGTTGTGGATACGTCCCGATGTAGTCACATACAACGGGTGTAGCAACGGGTCTTTGATGGCATCGGCTAAGTGGATAATTTAAGGGGGGGGTTCATCTTATAGTGGCTAGACGAAGGTATGTGTTGCGTATAGGCCTAGTCATGCTTCAGGGCGCGCGGCATGCTCATATCGATGCTCTTAATAGTGCGGCAGATGAATTGAAAATAGAAATTAGGATTTTTGAATTACGTAAAGATATTGATTTGATAGAAGCAGATCCACATATCATAATTTTACCTGGTGGTGAATCTACAACAATGCGCCTAATCGGTAATGGAAGTAATTCTCAGTTGCTTCCTGAATTATTTAAGTGGATGAGGAATAATCCTCATTCACCTGTAATGGGAACCTGTGCAGGCGCAATATTACTTTCAGACCCTCAGGATGGTGGTGGGAAGATTATCGATGCTGAAGTAAATCGAAATGCCTATGGTAGTCAATCTGAATCATTTCAATCGATAATAAATGCTGATCTTATTAATAGTGAATTCCCTGGCGTATTTATCCGAGCACCTAGGTTTTCTAGTATAGGTTCTGAATCTATACCTGTGGCATCTTATGGTGATGAAATAGTTGGTGTTCGAACTAATAATCGGATAGCATTAACATTTCATCCTGAATTATCAAATGATAATGGTTTTCATAAATGGTTACTCTCAAAAGCATCAGGGGTGCATTCATGAGTAATCTAGTGAGAATCATTCAGGCTCCACATTCACCTGATCTTGCAGATGAACAGGATACAGAAGGTTGCATTCAATGCCAGATGGGGAGTAAGTTAGTGCTATTTATTACAGGACATTGTCATTGGATGTGCGATTATTGTCCTCTTTCAGAAACAAGAAGAGAAATTGACTTCATGTATGCTAATGAAAGAAAAATTGAGATTGGCGATTGGCAAGCAGTTATAGAAGAATCTAGAGCAATGAATGCAACAGGGGCTGGAATCACAGGAGGTGACCCTGTTATGGCACGTGAAAGAGTTCTAGAAGGAGTTAGAATATTGAAGGCTGAATTTGGTCCTGAATTTCATTTACATATGTATACTAGTATTCCATTTAAACCTGAATGGGCCGAAGATTTTGCAGCTGCGGGTCTAGATGAAATAAGATTTCATTTTTTAGACCTAGAATCAGAAAAATATCGGAAGACGATTACTGCATGTAAAAATTCAGGAATGTTAACCGGGGTAGAACTTCCTTGTGAACCAGATAAAGAAGAAGAATTAATGCAATTATTAGAAACGATGAGAGGGATGGATGTTCAGTTCCTTAACTTAAATGAATTAGAAATAACTGTTGGTAACCATGATAGTATGGAATTAAGAGGATTCAATCTTTCTACAGAAATCACAGCCGGTGCTGCAGGTTCAGCCGAATTATCGATTGCTATGAGGGATAGGGTTATGGCCGCACAATTGGGTATCCCTGATCCTACTGATGGAGTTCTTCGAGAACCTTATGGTTTTCATCTGAAATTTTGTACTGCAACTTACAAAGACTCAGGGCAACTACGTAGGAGATTTATTCGAAGAGGTGAGCATACAATTGCTCCTCATGAAACCTTAACTGATGATGGAACACTAATTTTTGGTGCTTTATCTTCATCCTCTGAAGATCAAGGAAATTGGATTGCTGAAATAAGTAGAGAAACAGGTCTTCCATCTCGTTTTCTTTATTGGGATGAATTAAATTCTCGAATTGAAATGCCATCTGTAGTAGCAGAAGATATTGCAAATGTAGTCGATGCAGAAGTATCTATTGTCGAGGTCACACCAACCTATGAAAGAATGGAACTAACCGTGGTTCTTCTTAATTCTAAATAGTTATTATTAGTTTAGATTTATTTGTTTTACACGTTGAGTTCATTTACCATTGACTTTAGTCATGTAATATGCCAGTGAGGCGAGCCAATCCTGATGTCACTGGTGTTAACCCATATCAGCGTCTTTCTGCATCGCAAGTAATTACTTGGAAAACCTGTCCTAGACTTTGGTACTATTCATATATTCCTAAATTAAAGAGCCCCTTGCCTCCACAGATATTACGAGGAAACGCAGTTGAAGATTGTATATCTCGCATTCTTCGAGAGTCACCAGTCTTAATCTCGCCCTCAGATGGTAATCTAATATCATCTCCTCTTAATTCAGATGGTTCTGTATCATATGAGTCTGAAGATGGTTGGGTATGTCCTGAGTTGGAACCTAGGACGAAAGAAACATGGCCTAAAAGCCGTAAACAATTACGAGATTGGGCATTATCAAGAGTAGATGTACATTTTGATTATTGCTGGAATAATGCGATATCAGACTGGGAATCAAGTCCAAATCGAATTGGTAAATCCGATGATATTGATCCTAATGAAGGTCGCCAGATGATTATAGCTGGACTTAATCTTCATTTAGATCAGGTTGAATTATGTTTGAATAAAAATGGAGGGGCTTATCTTGATTCTTGGAGATCTGGTGAATTTAGACCCGAATGGCCAGCTCCTGACGGATTTCCTAAAAAATGGAATATACCTCATCCAGGTGCTGAACAAAGAAATTCCCCTATGTCATGGGTAGAGGCATGGGAAATATCTCGTCCCTGGTTTGTAGATCCCGATGGTTCCAGTTTTTCAGAAACAACATGTCATCCTGATGATTGGTTTCAGGGTGAATATGATTTAGTCTATCGTTGGACTGGTGGTATTAGAATTGTTGATTTGAAAGCATCAGTTGGGAAAGGTGATCGTTCTGGTGGATATATTGAGCAATTGAGGTTATATTCTTGGATCTGGTGGGAAACGCATGAAAGAAATAACGAAGTTGAAGGATTAGAAATCTGGTATTTAGGACCAGGGACTGTCAAAGATGTACCTATGCCTAATGAATCAGAAATGTTAGAATATAATGATGAATTAGAAAAATTATATCAAAAAATACATTCTAAGGTCCCTGATATAACTGATTGTCCCCCTGAACCTTTACCATTAAGATATTTTGATATTGGTGGCAAACCTTCGAACCCTGCAATTGACCCGAATCCTAAGGCTCGTTGTGTACGTTGTGAACTCCGAGGGATTTGCGAAAATAGTGACTATGAATTAATTTTACCATCTGAAAAAAGATTAGAAAGGTTTTCTCATGCTTGGCCTATAACGGCAATGAATAATATTAAGACACGCCATACGGTTATTGGAGATGTTAGAGAATTAAATGGTCCAAATATTAATCCTAATGGAGAGATTGATTTATCATTCAGATTAGTAGATGGTTATGAAAGAGCAAAGGTCAAGGTTCATCGCTTTGGAGGATTAAAAAATGTTTCTAGATCAATTCAAAATGAAAGTCGTGTTAAGATCGAAAATGCTCTGACCTCAATCTGGCGGAGTGAGTTGGTTATAGATTTAGATTCAGATTCAGTAGTTTCAATTGCTAAGGAAGAAGAAAGTGCACCGATGATTGAAGTAGAAACAAGAGTGAATGTAGTTGGAAGAATCTGGTCTATCAATGCGTTTCCTAATGGGAAAGGGGTAGCCAGATGGTCCATTACTCTCGTCGATGATAGTGGCTCTGTTGGCATAGTAGCATTCAAGCAATTTATTCCAGTCATTGCTGCAGGTCTTTCTAGAGGTGATGAAATCGCAATTCTCAATGGTGAAATCGGAGAGTTTGCTGGTCAAAAACAAGTACGATTAGGGCCTGGTGCCCGTGTAGTTCTTCTGAAAAGCTCAGAAGATTTAGATCCCTTCTAAATAATTAACTTTTGTTGCCTATGAATGGGATCATTTTCGTTACAGTGTCGTTAATGACTCTACCTGCTAGATTATTGAAACGACTCGGGACTGGTGATAAATATACTTTCCCAGTACCTGAAATGACATTAACAAAACCTTCTCCTCCAGCAAACTTTGATAACAATCCTTTCCCTAACAATTTCACCTCATAATTTAATCCTGCATCTCTAGCAACTGCAAAGTTTCCATCTACTGTAAGTGTACTATTTACTAGATTAATTTCTTGAATAGGTCCTTCTGAATAATATACCAGAGTTCCAGTTCCTGAAACAGTAGTTTGCCAGATTCCCTCTCCACTAAACATAGTAAACCCTTTATTTCTAATAATTCCAACCTCAATTCCTAGATCAGAGCATATATATGAACCTGAATCAAGAACCATTGAGTTGCCATCTAACTCTATTATGTGGTATTCTCCAAATGTTGGAGGACCAAAGAATACTTCTCCCTTGCCTGTATATGTAGGTCTGAATACTGATTCACTTGATACCATTGATTTTAGAAATCCACCCATACTTGGTTTTTTAGTTACCATCTCTATATTTCCTATCATGTAGTGTAATGCACCTGATTCAGCACGTACAGTATCTCCGTCTAGAGTGACTTTAACCATTCTTAATTCTTCAGTGTCTATAATTTCATATTGAGGCATGATTCATGCCGCTGAAATTTCTCTTAAGAAGTTATCTTTCTTTTGTTAAATGGCGCCGAGAGAGGGATTTGAACCCCCGCGTCCATAGGACAATGGATTTCGAATCCATCGCAATACCGGGCTATGCGATCTCGGCCACAATTATTCCACATACGGATTGGTCATAAGCATGACTCGTTTGGATAGAGATATGCGTATTCAGGTCAAATATAATGAGGAGGTCCTAATTTTTGAATCCGAAGGTCCTAAGAAAATCACTGAAATCTTAAAAAATCTTGAAATTCCTTCTTCTACGGTCTTAGCAGTTTATGAAGATACAATCGTCCCTCATTCCTCAATCATTAGTGAAGATATAATGATTGAATTAATTGTTGTATCATCTGGCGGATAAATCGTAATTCAACTTTTTATTTTTTCTAATAGTTTCAATTACGCAATTCTTTCTAATAATAGCTGCTTTATCCCCAAGTAATTCTACACCTTCTTTATCACATCTTAAGAATGCACCCTCATACAATCCTATGACACTGGTTTCATTCGAATGATGATATTCTTCAATTCTTCTCCTTCGAGTTTCTCCAAAATGTTGATTGAAATCTTCATTATTATCTTCTTTCCACCATATCCCTCCTGGATAATAATGTGGATTAATTTGGAATGGTACTATTCCAAATGTTTCGAATGAAGGTACTAAATCAATCGGCATATCATTTGTTGTTTGCATTGTAGGTGATGCAACATTAGATCCGGCACTAACTCCTGCATATGGGATATTATCATCCAATATTCTTCTTTTTATTGGTTCTATTAATTTATTTTCATGTAATTTTTTAACTAATGAAAAAGTATTACCTCCACCTACATAGATCCCCTCCATTGTACGAATGGCTTCTAGAGGATTATCGAGTTCATGTATTCCAATAATTTCATAATCGGAATCTCTGAACCTCTCTCTTACTGAATTTGTATAGTCATCATAATTATGACTTGCATAAGGTATGAAAATTATTCTTTTGCAATTTTTGAAATTTTCATTCATTAATTCAAGATACAAGCTCATCCTTTCAGGCGTTCTTATTCCGCCACTTCCTAAGAGTATCCTCATTTAATCACCTCAAGCATAAAAGTTTGAATCACTAGAGTTTTCAGTATCATCTAGAATCTCATTTATTGAACCCGAAACTTCCATAGTTGCCAATAATTTCTTAGCAGTTTTTTCCGTAGTGTCTAAATCTAAGTTCAGAGGTAATTCTAATCCTTCTTCAATCCATGATGCTAGCCTATCTGCTGCAAGAACATCCGCACTTGCACCTATGGTTTCAGCTACTAATCCAATAGCTGGAACATTATGTAAAGGTGAAAGTGAGATTAGAAGTCCTGCAATTCCAATCATTCCAGATTTAGGTTGATCATTTGTAACTGTGATATCATTTTTTTCTAAAGATTTTTTAACATTTGAATCAGCACAAATCACATGAATATTTCTTTCATCTGCACCCGCTGCTAGACCAGCTAAAACTAATAATTGAGGAGTTTTATGTTTTTTTGCTAATTCGAGAATACTATCAGCAACCTCGAATTGTCCATTTGCAGTCATTGGTTGTAAGTCACCTCCAATTGTGATTATAGTTTTTCCATCTGGGAGTATTACTGAATTTATATCTAATCTTGGAGGTGCCATTAATCCCTCTTTTGATAATGTAGCGTGTGGAGGAAAATCTGGATGTAATATCCATCCAATAGTTCTTGAGGGATGTTTTTCAACTAATGCATCAACAACTAGTTTTCCGACGTTTCCCACTCCGGGTACTGCTTCTAATATTGCAGAATGTTCAGGTAAGCCGTCACCAACTATCCAATGGAATCTTGTTTTCACTCTTCTTCACCCTCGATTACTTTCCGAGGGGTTGGTAGTGACTCTATCCACTGATCGCTACCTGCATCAACTCTTTGTCTACGCCTAGTTCCTTGTGGGTCTTCTGGGGAATATTTCAATGGAGCAACAGTCTCCATTACTCCCTCACACTTCTTGCAGATATCTCCAAGACCGTATTCCTCACAGCTCTTACAACGTTGTAATTTTGTTCGTACCATGTGACCCCTCAGATTGTTGTGATGTATGGGGGTGTATGAATTAATATGTTCCTAATCTCTCATCATAGTCTTTCTATGGTGATTGACCCCTCTACCGATTTTATTTTTTTCGTTGCAATTTTATTTGCAGCGTCCCAAGCAGATTCTGCAGATGCATAATCTGGTGCTCTAATATCGATACGATAGTGTGGTGCACCATCATAGTGACAGGTTAGTGTGACTTCTTCTTCATTCTCAACTACTGACTCTGCAGCGGCTAAAGTTTCTCTAATGGCATGGACTCCTTCTGAACCCCATACTTCAATATCATAAATACCTCGTATTTCTACAAAAGGTGGAACTATATTCTCCACTGCTAATTCTGTTACTACTTTCATCCAGTCCCCTGAGAAACCCGAATCAGATAATGCAGTTTCTGATATTGCACATTCTTCAAGTGCCCCATAAAGAGATCCGAATTGTTCAATCATTTCTTCTGAGGTTACTTCTGTTTTATCTGCATCCCAACCCACTCTCTCTGCAGCAACTCGCATAATTTGAGTAGCACGTTGTTGATTCTTCCATGTTTGTAAAGTGTCCTTTTTCCTTTCTGCTGAAACAGCCTTGATGGAAAGATCTACTCTTTGCCTATCTTTCTTTATTTGGACTACCTTTGCTACTACTCTTTGACCTTCTCTTAAATGGGCCCGGATATTCTTGACCCAGCCTGAAGCAACTTCTCCAATGAATACGAAACCTTCTCTTTCACCATATCCGCCTAACTTTAGATATGCTCCGTTTTCTTTAACACCTTTTACAGTGCAAACAAGGAGTTCTCCTTCATCTGGCCATGGTTGTTCGGATTCACTCATTGTATTTGTCCCCTTCATTCGAGGACATCTACAACTGTGCTTCCTGATAGATCTGCCTTTCCACCTGCTGGTCTTGCTAAAGTAGCACCGCAGATTGCACAGGAGATAGAGGTTGACGCCCTGTCAAAGAGAATGGTTTCATGTCCGCAATCTGTGCAACTTACACGTAGGAATTTTCCACTCATCATTATCCCTCAATTATTTATCAATTAGTTCGAATTTCTTCGCTCTCTTTCCCGCAGGGGAGTGTCCTTTACCTGTTTCTGTACATCTAAAAACTAGGTTGACACGCTTTGTTGGTTTCTCACCCGAAGGTTTTGGTCGAGGGAAACCTCTGTATCCTGCAGTAGCTTTACGGAATCTTCTCTGACCCCATTTTAATTCACTAGCGCGCCTTTTCTTGACACGTTCGACTGTATGTTCTGTATGCTTACCAGCAGAAGGGCTGTAACGCATCACTTTACGCGGCATCTTTACCATCTTTAGCACCATAGCGTCTTACGACGAAGCGGGCGACTAACGACCCGTATATGAACTCTGTCGCGTAATCTTCGAGCCCATAATCTGTCATTTCGTGATTTTATCTAAAAAACATAGATGAAGTAGTGACTATGGGGAATCATCGTGATTGCGGCTCCTATGCAGATTTGGCTTGGCTTTTTCCTTATAGTATCTGGTATTTCCTTTGGTAGAATGGGTCCTTCATTCAAAAGAAATCAGTATACTCTGCCTTTTATCATTCTCGGAACTTTGTGCATGTTTTTGCCTAATTCTAATACCGGCGAACCAGAATTAGCATTGTTGAATGTAATTTATGATTTTCTTCCTTGGTTTACTACTGGCTTTTTAGGTTATTGTTTGGTACTCATGGGTGCTCCTACATATTGGAAAGCTCGCGTCCCACAATTAATATCTGGTTGGATAATTATCTTGGTATCGATATATCTTTATTTCGAATATAATTCTCATTTATCACCCAAAAGTGTAATTATTATTTCTTCAAGTTTACTTGGCATTCTCATTTCATTAATTTTCTTTGCATTTTTAGTTAGATATGTGGAGAACAGTACACCTCTTGAAGATGAAACTCCCGAACTAACAGATAAAGAGAAAGAATTTGTAAGGGATATTATTTCTAAGAATATAGGAGTTGGTAATGAATGAATGCTGATTTAATTGAAGTACTATATTTTATTCTTGGAGGGTTTATAATCTCAAATATTTCCCTTATAATATTCCAAATAGTTTCCTACCATCCTTACAGCCGACCATTGATTCCTTTATTCATTCAGTCTATTTCAGTCCTGGTCTGTTTAGTTATTATTATTGAATTAAATGTAGAGGTTACTGATTTATTGTATTCTTTGAGATTTGGACTCTCTCAAGGGCTAATTGGTTTTGTCACAATTTTACCCTTTTTCTATGTTTTAATGCTCTATTTCTTGTTTAGAGCGTCAACAAGGTCCCGTCAACTAGATCCTCTTTTGGCTCTTTTAGATGATGAATGACCTCCAACTTAACAGCCCTCTCAAGGGTAACTCTCATAACAAGTCGGTAAGTCGCCGCGCTATCCAATAAGGTGTTATCATGTCCAAAGGCACTCCAAGCATGGGTAAGCGACAAAAGTCAACCCACATTCGTTGCCGTCGTTGCGGCCGTCATTCTTATCATAAGCAAAAGTCAGTATGCGCATCTTGCGGATATGGACAAACTGCTCGTATGCGTAAGTATCAATGGAGTAAGAGAAACCGCTCCATGGGTAGTAAATAATCAAGTGCGATATTAGCAAAGTGCTAAGACCCTTACAACTGAGCGAGGTTTGTTCTATATGTGTGGTATCATCGGCATTGTTGGTAACCCCGAATACTCCGTTGCTTCAGATATTTATGATGGATTACTTGTTCTCCAGCATAGAGGGCAAGATGCAGCAGGAATTGTAACCTTTGATGAACATAATATGTATCATCGTCGAGCGAATGGATATGTTAGAGATATATTCAAACAGAGACATATGAAATCACTCCAAGGATCTGTAGGAATCGGTCATGTAAGATATCCGACTGCAGGTAGTTCGTCTGTAGCCGAAGCCCAACCCTTCTACACCAATACTCCATTTGGTGTAAGTTTAGCGCATAATGGGAATTTAAATAATACTGAAGAAATACTTGATAGTCTTCTCGAATATGATCATCGAAGGATCAATACCAGTTCAGATTCAGAAGCTTTGCTAAATTTGTTTGCTGCCGAGATTCAACGTTCACTAAATGGTCGACCTGGTGGTATAGATGCATTAGGGTCGGATGATATTTTTAGGGCTATAGAAAGAACTCATATGAGAGCAGAAGGAAGTTACAGCGTAGTCACTTGTATTACTGGTTGGGGAATAGTCGCTTTTAGGGACCCTCATGGCATCAGACCTCTTTGTATGGGTACTAGAGATGTAAATGGATTTCTCGAGTATGCATTTGCTTCAGAAAGTGCTGCATTAATGACTTTAGGATTCAATCTAGAAAGAGATGTTTTACCTGGTGAAGCAGTAATAGTAAGGAGAAATGGTGAATTTTTTGCGAAACAGTGCCATCCTGAACCACAGCATCGTCCATGTATTTTTGAGCATGTTTATTTTGCTCGTCCTGATTCAGTAATTGATGGTGTCCCAGTTCATACTGCGCGCCTTAGAATGGGGGCCTCTCTCGCACGAAGAATAATGCAATTGAATGCTAATCATGGAATTGATGCGGTAATTCCAGTACCTGATAGTGGATGTATTGCTGCATTAGAGTTAGCTAGGGAACTAGGCGTCCCTTATCGTGAGGGGTTCGTGAAGAATAGATATATTGGACGTACTTTCCTTATGCCTGGGCAGTCAGTAAGAAAAGATTCAGTTCGTAAAAAATTGAATACAATTGAGAGTGAATTTTTCGATAAAGTAGTGCTCATTGTAGATGATAGTATTGTGAGAGGAAATACTTCGAAAAGAATAGTCGAAATGGCTAGAAATGCTGGCGCTAAGAAGGTATTCTTTGCTTCCGCTGCACCTCCAATTATTCATCCAAATGTATACGGTATAGATATGCCAGCCAAGAATGAATATGTTGCATATAATCGTTCTAATTCTGAAATATGCGAAGTAATTGGTGCAGATTGGATGATTTATCAAGATCTTGATGATTTGGTTGAAGCTTGTTTAGGTGC
>CAXDMJ010000026.1:0-17240 GCA_963990035.1 uncultured Candidatus Poseidoniales archaeon
TTGGAGCCTTAGATCCTGACGGACTTGTTAATCTTCTAGAGTTACCAGATGGTGTCCTAATTGGTTCTACAATAGCTTAATGATTAGATGTTATTTATGCATATAACAGTAATGCAATTTTCTAAAAATCACTCTTCTACATTTCTTTTTTGTGTTCAAATCAATGAAATTACAGTAACCATCCGAAATAATTAACTCATCATTCTTTGTTATCGGTTTAGGGATTATAGTGTCACTCGGTAATAGATCTTTTTCACATTTTTTACAAAGTAATAGTTGGCTAACTTTAGTATCTTCTGCTTTGGCTAACAATTCCCCTATTCCTAGAGGCCCAACTACGGCCATTGCTCCCACACCAACAATCGCAATCGCAATAGAACCAAGTAATTCCGCATATGCTTCAATAGGGTCATCTTCAATTGCTTGACAATCAGAACAGATTTGCGACCAACACCCACCTCTTTGGCAAATCCATGCTAACCTTACATCTTTTCCTAAGCATTTACTGCATATACCTTTTGCCAGTAAGTGTTCGGGATTTTTAGTGGTAAAACCAATTATTGCTCCGATTATGATTAATAGCCCTAAGGAAAATAAGATTGGACCCCCAGTGCTCGCAACAAAAAACCCACAAACTCCTAATGCCATGCTGAAATTCTTTCTGCTATTATGTGAGTTCTGGTCCAAAGAAACCTCTGCGATTCTATCAATTTGTGATTCTATATCAGATTTGGGGGTAATCCGATTAAGTAAATCTAATTCTCCAGCATCAAACCAAAAAGTAGGACAGTTATTACATGAATCTATGGTGACAATCGAAGACGAGCCCCCCTGACTTAATTCTCGATTAATTTTAGGTATTTCTAGTTCAATTTCATTCATTACAGATAAGCATACTGGGCATTTACAATTACTTTTTTTATCAGAACCTCTGTTTATTTTTTCATCCAAATCTTTTCCATTTGAGATAATAGATTCCATAGATTTAGCAACTACTGCAATGCCCCAACATTGCTTACATATTAGTAAATCGGTTCCTTGAGATTCTTCAGGAATTTGTATATGTAATTCGTCTTTACAGTGCGGACAATTATGTCCACTTAGTTCACTCATACTACCCTGTTAATCATAATTACTCATTATACTTGTCACGGCAGCGAACCATTATCCTCTTGAGCCTCCAGCGCTTCGATACGCTATGACCTTTGTAACAATGTCAACTACGTTAGGCGAAATCCAAATCAAACTTTATACCGATGAATGCCCTGAAACTACTGATAATTTCCTTAAATTAGTGGATTCAGGTTACTATAATGGACTGCACTTTCACCGAATAATTAAGGATTTCATGATTCAAGGAGGATGCCCTAAATCGAAAGATCCCAATAGCCGCGCAGCAGGTACTGGGGGCCCAGGTTGGCAAATTCCTTGCGAAGCCTCTGCACTTGCAAAGGCCCATGATAAACCTGGCTTGTTTTCTATGGCTAATGCTGGTAAAAACACGGGCGGTTCTCAATTTTTCTTAACGACTGTAGCTACTCCTTGGTTGAATGGTAATCACGCAGTTTTTGGAGAAGTAGTGAAAGGGATGAGTGTAGTCAAAGAAATCGAGTCACAAGAAACTGACTTCCGAGACAAACCTCAGAATCCTATGCAAATTATTTCTATTAATAGAATTTAATTTTTTTCGAATATCATAATCATCACACTGCTAAATGATACTCTAAGTTTATTAATAAGTTATTAACTGGATTAGATATGGCCAAACATCGTGCCGGCGATCGTCGAATTTTAAGTATAAGTTTACCCGAAGAATTAGCTAAGAAATTAGACAAAAAAGTCGGAAAAGGACAAAATGATGGACGTTCAGCAACAATTTCTAAAATGATTGAAAAATATCTTCTAACAGAAAGTAATTCTCACCCCTACGCTCCACAAGGTGAACCTAAAAAAGCCCGAGGAAATACAGGAGCTATTCGGATGGAAAGAGATACCATGGGCGAAGTGGCGGTTCCTTCAGATCGTTATTATGGCGCTCAGACTGCTCGTTCACTGATTAATTTCGATATAGGTGAAGATACAATGCCTCATGCAATAATTCGCGCTTTTGGTATTCTTAAGAAATCAGCTGCAGAGACAAATGTCGAATTAAAAGAATTGGATTCTAAGGTTGGAGCATTAATTTCATCTGCTTGCGAAGAAGTAATTTCAGGTAGTCTAAATGATCATTTCCCATTACGTGTATGGCAAACAGGTTCAGGTACTCAAACTAATATGAATGCTAATGAAGTAATTGCGAATCGTGCTATAGAACTCACAAATGGACAACTAGGGAGTAAAACACCAGTTCATCCTAATGACCATGTCAATAGAGCACAATCCAGTAATGATACTTTTCCGACTGCAATGCACATTGCCGCAGCAGAAGAAATCCAGCACAGATTAATACCCGCAATAATTCTTCTTCGAAATTCTCTTGATGAGAAATCTAAAGAATTTGCAGATATAGTTAAGATTGGTCGTACACATTTAATGGATGCAGTCCCCCTAACGCTGGGACAGGAATTCAGTGCATATGTTTCAATGTTAGATTCAGATATCGCTCGTATAGAAAATTCTCAGCTTGATCTTCTCGAACTAGCACTTGGAGGAACAGCTGTAGGCACTGGACTCAATACTCATCCTGACTTCGCGGAAAAAGTTGCAGAAAGAATAGCAAAATATACATCCTTAGAATTCATTAGTGCAGATAATAAATTTGCACAACTAGGAGCTCATGATGCTATAGTTGCCGCATCTGGTATGTTGAATACCTTATCAGCATCTTTGATGAAAATAGCTAATGATATAAGATGGATGGGGTCGGGTCCTAGGTGTGGATTTGGTGAATTATCGTTACCTGCTAATGAACCAGGATCTAGTATAATGCCCGGTAAAGTAAACCCTACCCAAGCCGAAGCAATGACGATGGTTTGTTGCCAAGTCATGGGTAATAATACAGCAATTACAATAGGAGGCAGTCAAGGTAATTTTGAATTAAATGTTTACAAACCAATGATGATTCATAATCTTCTTCATAGTATTCGAATACTTTCTGATACTTGTATCTCTTTCTCTGAAAAATGTATTACTGGTTTGGAGGCTAATCATAATAAAATATCAGAACATTTAGAAAACTCATTAATGCTTGTTACAGCATTAAACCCACATATTGGGTACGACAATGCAGCAAAAATTGCTAAAAATGCCCATAAAAATAACTTGACATTAAGAGAAAGTGCCCTAGATCTAAAGTTACTAGAGAATCATCAATTCGATGAATGGGTCAAACCAGAAAAGATGATTGGACCTAATAAGAATTAGAAAATTGGGCCGAAGTACCGGGTTAGGTGGGAGCTAGCAGTGGGTTCTGAACATTGGGGGATCATTACCCTCTGCTAACTCCGCAGGGTCCCAAGTTTGTAGTTTCCCTAAGGTCCCTACTCTCCTGGGGTAGATGACTCCGAGACTTCTTGCTCTCTCTTTGCCTTTTTCCGAATTTTAAGAATCTCTTCTCTCAACCCGTGTTCGCTTATTTCCCTAGCTCTCACTAGTTTTTTCCACGTCTCAGTACTGATCCTCCACGGTTTCCCGCTCTTGTTCTCAATGTGTTTCCATTCAGTTTTTTTTCCCTTTCCTTTCGTCCAGTTTTTTTCATCTTCATTTTCTCACATATGCGCCTCAATTCAGTTCCATCTCTGGTTCTTCATCTTCGCTCATGTACTTCTTCGGGATAGTTTTGCATTTCGGTGTTGTTTTCCCCGTTGCCGGTTCGGTTATGTTTTCCATACTTTCCTCTGTGATTTCTTTTCCCCTTCCTTTCGTCCAGTTTTTCCCATCTCAGTTCTCCCGTCGCCTCTACGTCCACAGACGTTTTGACTATTCCCCGGATCTCTTACGATTTCCGGTTTTACTGCTCCTTTTCGGAGCTCGGTTTTTGTGGCCCGCGGGTTGTGAATTAACACACCCACACTCCTCCACTGAAGCAGCAAAGTTCTCAGGGTCGGCTGCGGTTCTTAAACCTTTCCTCTACAAAGGCGCAGTCCACCGGAAATAGGGGTCTGAGAGGGGATATTTCCACTGTATTTATTTTAGGTTCTCAGTGCCCTTAATCGTTTTTTTAACAAATCTCTTTTTTCCTGATCGTCAGAAATTTCTTCCTTTTCTTCTAATCTTCTGAAAAGTGTTTCTTCTTCAAAAAGCATAACTTTTCCATTTTGATCGGATAACGCAATTCTACTTCCTATATTTTTTATTAATCTAGTTCTAGAATTGTGAGTAATCTGATATTTTATTTCTCCATCCCTATTATCTAATAAATATATATAATTCTCATTATTAGATAACGACGCCCAAATCAATTCTTTAACATTCACCAGGGAATCAATTATTCCTACAAATTTCTTTTCCCACTGATTTGACGATATAACCGTTCCATTACTATTTCCAATACACCAGAAATCATCTTGTGAGGTGATTGCAGTTATGGGTGAATTTTCTAATTGAATAATATTCGCTTGCTTATCCTTAATTTCAGTTATTGTCCCGTTACTATGCCCCAGTAAGAAACCCGATGAAGTCTCAATTCCCATAGTAATAGGACTTTCTCCTTTAATTTTTTTATGAATAATTCTATAGCTATTATCTACAATTAAATATCCGCATCTTGGTCTACCTATCCCAAGAATCAAATCTTCCCCTCTCATCAGCATAAACCAGGGTTTTTCTTCAAAATTAATTGTTTTAACTATTTTTGAATTCTTATTAAATTCAAATAATGTGGTTTCAGTATAATCTTCAACATCTAGTTCGTACAATGATGAAGTTATCCAGATTGAATCTTCACTAAGTGCAATCAGATCACTAGACCCTCCTATGTCATTTGTCCATTCTAGAGCCCCATTTTCTATTTTTACAGCATGTAACTCTGCCGATGCAGTTATGTAAATTCGATCACTTATTGCAATATCTGAGATTGGACCTTCTACATTTAAAATCCATTTTTGCTTACCATTATCGATATCCCAAGAAACTATTTTCCCATCTTTGGAACCAGCAATTAAAGAATTATCATGCATAATTAGAGCGGTACATTCACTGCCTAAATCTCTGACAAACGAGGATAGTTCCTCTAACCGGTGCTTTTGCATTAACATCCCTAAGCATATGTTTGCTTTCGTGCTTTCGCATCTAAGATGTTAATTCATAAAGATATTCCATTTTATTTTGAAGATATTTGACGAAATCATCAGGTGATGGTGAATTACCCGTAGCTTCCTCGATTAAAGCTGAAGGTTCAATAATACTACCACGAGAATGAACATTCTTTCGCATCCATTTCAGCAGAGGCGTAAAGTCGCCATTTTTTATTAGTTCATCATGATTGGGTATTTCTTTTTTTGCTGCAGTAAGTAATTGAGCAGAGTAAAGATTTCCAAGAGTATATGTAGGGAAGTATCCAAATGCTCCGAATGACCAATGTATATCCTGAAGAACACCTAATGTTCTATTGGGAGCTCTGATTCCTAAAAATTCCTCATACATGTCATCCCATGCATCTGGTAAGTCATCGACTTCAATATCACCCGCAATAAGCTTCTTTTCAATTTCATATCTTATCATAATATGAAGATTATATGTGGCTTCATCTGCCTCAACCCGAATTAAACTAGGCTCAACAAAATTCACTGAACGCCATAAATCCTCTGCTGAAACGTCTTTCATTTGTTTTGGAAAATGTTTTTTCCATAAAGGAAGTGCCCATACACAAAATTCTTTTGAACGACCTATTTGATTCTCCCATAAACGACTCTGACTTTCATGTACTCCCAAACCATTAGCTGAACCAGTAGGTTGAAAATCTAAATTCCTCGGCCTTCCTTGTTCATAGAGTCCATGCCCTGTTTCATGCATTGAACCATATAATGATCCGAAAGGATCATTTTCATCATACCTAGTAGTCCATCTTACATCGTCAGGATTAGGTCCCCCACAGAATGGATGAGTTGATGCATCTCTTCTTCCTGCCAGAAAATCAAAACCTATTGCTTCTGATATGGACTGTGAAAGCCCCTCCTGTCCTTCTTTACTCCAAGTATTATTATGAACCCATGACATATCTGGTTTTTTTCCATTTTCAATAACTTTTTTCACAAGAGGTGCAACGTTTTTTCTTAATTCTGTGAACAATGGATCAACTTTTGAAACTGTTAATCCTGATTCATATAGGTCAAGAAGTGCATCATACCTTACCCCTTCGTATCCTAGATAATCTGCCTTTTTTCTGGACATTTCTACCATTTTTACTAAGTCATCTCTAAATATAGAAAAGTCATTTTTCGACCTTGCCTCTGCCCAAGAAATTTGAGATTTTGACTTATGCATCGCCATTTCAGCTACAAATGATGTAGGTAATTTTGTTGCTTTGTTATAAGAATCTCTAGTTAATCTAATATTACCTCTTTGAACTTCATTTAGATCATTCTTCTTCTCTAATAGTTCGAGTAACTCCCCTATTCTTGAACTTGTTAGTTTTTCATGGCCTGTTTTAGAAATCCAAGAAAGTTGTTCAGCTCTTAATTTGGCGGCTTTCGGTGGCATTAGGACTTCTTGATCCCACCCTAATAGTCCCCCTATTTGGCTCACTAAATCGATATCCTTCAGTCTTATCAATAGTTCATCATAGGCATCCATAGTTTATCCGAATCAATACTATAAATCAAACCCTTTGATTCTAAAGTCTCGAATTTATATCTGTTACAAATTATTTGATTCATACGCCAAACCAGTCTCTTAGGAATAATCCTATCAGGAAAGAAATACCTGTTACTACAATCAAAATCCCAGTCATCTCGAAAAATCTTTGTTTAAATGAATATTCTTGAGAGATAGATACGTAGAAATTGAATAAAGCGATAATCAATAACCCAATAATTAGAGTTATAAAAAGTGCCTGAACATGAGGTGCTAGCCCAAATATAATTCTACTATTTTCATTTAATATTAGATAAGGTGTAATAAGAAGTAAAACTGTGATTAGATATGCAGTTCCTGTAAAAAATGCTGCTTTTATGGGTGAACGTTCAGATTTTTCTTCCTTAGTTGCTAAAAATTCTGACGCAGCCATACTGAATGAAGCAGCAAAACCAGTTACTAATCCAGCTAATGCTACAGTTTTCAATTCTTGAAATGCAAATGTAAGCCCTGCTAGAGCACCAGTTAGTTCAACTAAAGCATCAGAGAGGCCTAAAATCACACTACTTAGATAATTCAAAGCATCTTCTTCTAACAAAGATAGAAGTTTTTTTTCATGTTCATCTTCTTCCTTAGCAATTTCATATAAGCCCAGATCGCGATATTCTGCAGATGCTCCTTTCTCGATTTTTTCCATTAATTTTAGAGAGAATGTGAGGCCTAATACAAATGAGGTTAGAACATGTAATGATACCCTAATTTTTGAGGCACTAACCTCAACATTAGTAATTTTTTTTAGGATATTATAGTGTGCTATTTCTTGTGCAGATATCTGTTCTAGAATCTGCTTATTTTTTTTATTTTTTTGTTTTTTAGCTAGTTTTCTATATACTTCTGCTTCAGTAATCTCCATTCTTTGAAGACGAATCAAACGTCTTCTCCTCTTACTTTCCACAATCTTTGTCAAAACGTTGGAGTTATTCAACTAATCTATTATTATATTCATATTTTCATTTATTTTTTATATGATATGAAAAACCATTATGGCAAACACTCATCAGCAATATAAATGGCGCGAGTTATATGTTCACGAGGTCGTTGAGTCTATGCTTGACAATCTTATTTATCATGCCAATGTTATCTGGTTGTTTTGGAACCAATGAATCAGAGATTATGTCAGAACAAACTCATTGGTTACCAGATGTTGAAGATAGATCTAATTTACAGTATAGGACTGATGATGTATTTAGCCGCGTTTCTAACAATGGTTCTTATGAAATAGGGGAAGTAAAGTCAATTTTTGTATCAGTTCCAACAATTACAGCTAGTGACGGAGGTGCAGGAATAACTGGTAATGCCCAAGTACATCTGGGGTTATGGCTTCCTGTTATCGAAGGCTGTGATTATGACTCCTTAGAGATATTAAATGATTGTAAAGTCCCCATAATTGCAGAAATAGGACCTTATTATAATGATGGAGATGTTGATGCTCTAACTCCTGCAGATAGATTAGGACGTTTTTTAATAGAGAATTTTGTTCCTCATGGTTATGGGATTGCTCAAGTGAGTGTATTTGGAACCGGGGAAAGTAATCATTGTATGGATTTGATGGGAACTGATGAACAAAGAGGAATTGATGCGGCAGTCAATTTTCTAGGCTCAGAACCTTTTTCTAATGGTGCAGTTGGTATTATTGGCAAATCATATGATGGTTCAACACCATGGGAGGCTGCTGCTATGGGTTCTGAATATCTAAAGACAATAATTCCTATGTCAGGGCTAATTGGAGCTCATGACTTAATGTGGCGTAATGGTAGTATGGAAGCTAGAGGGGCAATAATGCACAATGGCGTGTACGGTAGTTTTGGATTAGATGGGGATCTTGAAGATGCAGAAAATGCTTGTGAAGGATATTTAGAGGGTTATTATGCTGGGCCAGCAGCATATTTATCAGGCGATAATCTAGCATGGATTGGAAGTGATTATTGGGAAGAGCGAACCTTTCTTTCTCGATCATTAGATAATTATAATGGTTCAATTTACATTATTCATGGGATGCAAGATTGGAATGTTGATCCTCATATGGCTTTTCCTACTCATAATATATTTCGCGATGCTGGATTTGATGTCAAAGGCCTCTATGGTCAATGGGGTCACGATTATCCCGATAGAAAAAGTGGGCATGAAGGTTTAACCAGCGGTAATGGCGCTGAAGCATTCCCATTCACATTAAGGTGGGATTGGGCTGATGATTTATTAGAATGGTTTAATTTTTATCTTAAAGATGAAGGCCCTCAACCGAGATTAATTGCAGAAATACAAGATAATATTGGTGGTTGGCGAGTCGAAGAAACATATCCCCCATTAGATGCAAATTTATTAAAATATAATATGGATGATTGTACAATAATAGGGGGTGGGGAAACAATTACTTCCAGTTCTCAACTTTCTATCGAGTGCCCATTTTTTAGTAATGAAACACGAATAATCGGTTCACCGACATTCCATGTAGAGGCCACAATCTCTTTATTTTCAACCAGTGGTCATTTATTTGTTGAGATGGTGCAAGCGAGTAATGGCATGCATCTTGGGCATGCAGTTATGGATTTAAGATTCCATAATGGTGGAAAAGACGGAGAAACACTTTCACCAGGCGAAACAGTAATTGCTAAAATGGAATTTTTTGGCATGGATGTTGTAATACCTGAAGGTGATGGCATTCATCTTCTAATCACTCAAACCGGTGAGGACTATATCCCTAGCCCTGTTTCTACTATGGCAGTCACTCTAGGGTTAGGTACATCGAGCATCTTAACTCTACCAATTTCAGATAAGAATTGTAATGATTTATTCCTACCTCCAATGCAAGAACAGTATCCTCAATGTTTTGATTAAAGATAATTATATTTTTCTTAGACAATAATGCGAACTCTTGATGCCAGTCATAGGTTTCGGCTGACTATGGTCGCTAGTGATGCGAGAGTCAATGTCGCAGTTTCAGACCGTATTATGATACATCTTTGGGAACAAGATCATCAGGCAGATCATTACCTTGTATCATTTGAAATGACTCGACCCGGAATTGCAGAAGTATGCGCTCTTCATTTACCCAATGTATCACGTACAATGCGTAATTTAGTAGTCAATGGTCTTGTTTCAGAACATACCAGGGCCGTAAGAGGAGATGAAAGGCGGCAGAAAACATGGCAATTAACTGAAGAAGGTCGAAAAGAAGCAAGATCAAGGATTGATAAGCTCCGTTCTACCAAGGTTTTAATTCGAGATAAAAAAGGTAAATTGTTAGAAATTAGAGCAGATGAAGCATCTTTAGCATTACAAACAGGATTAACTCTTTTACAAGTATTAATGCATGCACAACATGAAGGCGTATTGAATTTTGGAGATATTAGATTTGGTGCGATTATTCGATCTGAAGCAACTTCATCGAATAGTTTAGGCTCTCTCACTTTGTTATCTGGTGCTCATTCAACATATCATGTCCGTCCACCTGAGACGAGAGATGTCCATGGTCGATCTTTAGAGAAAAAATCAATAGATGCATGGTATAATTCTGATATTCCAATGTTTGTATTATCAGGTATTGCTGGATGTGGAAAAACAACTCTTGTCTCTTTTTGGATTGATGATATGATTTCCTTAGAAAAAGAAACTCGAGTTATGTATTATCCTTGTCAGCCATGGGACTCTTCACTTGGAATAGCAACAAGTTTACTCCATAGAATTGGGATTGGTTCTGATGATGATTTTTCAGATCCTTACGGACTTCTAGAATCATTGCCATTAAAGCCCGGTGCGGCGTTTAACATAGATCTTTTTCGTAGACGATTAATAGCCCATTTATCCGATGAAGATAACATATTAGATACAAAGCCTTCCGATTTATTTGTTATTTTAGATGATGTACATAATATCGGTCCCGAAGGAGATCATCTGTTTGGTGCACTTTTACAAGTTGCCGAAGCAACTACAATGCGCTTATTCTTAATTTCACGTACCAATCTTGCATTTTATGATCGAAGAGATGTTCATACGAGGAGAAAAGTCGAAGAATTAATATTGACGGGATTAACTTTAGAAGAAGTAGAAGAATGGATTAATGAATTAAATCTTCCAAACGATGCTCCAGCCAGAGATATCTATGCTGCAACTGGTGGGCATCCGCTTGCTGTTGAATTATTAGAAATATATGGGAATACTTTACATCAAGATTGGTTGAGATTTTTAGATGAAGAGATACTTGATGTATTGCCACATGATCATAGAGAATTATTAGCATTCTTAGCGGTCTCAGAAATTCCTGTGCCTTGGAAAATATTAGCTAAAGCAGCTAATTTTAGCGGGCCTCCTCCAAGTAGTTTACTAGAACGTGGACTTATGTTAGAGATAGAAGGGGGGATGTGGTTACACGAAGCATTGAGATCTAGACTACTTCGAGAAGTAGGAACTCCTCTTGAAGAAAGAGCTAAGAAAATTAATCAAGGACGTAATTAATCCATATACTTACTTAGCCACTGGTCAAACATAGGTTTAGGTCTAGCACCAGTCATTTGATCAACAGGTTGCCCGTTATGGAATAATACTAGGGCCGGAATCCCTCTGAAACCAAACTTTCCCATGGATAGAGGATTCATATCAGTATTTACTTTTGCAATAGTAATATCTTTTTCTTCAGCAATTTGATTTAATATAGGTGCAATCATTTTACAAGGTCCACACCATGGTGCCCAAAAGTCCACTAAGACCCATTCACTACTCTTTGTCGCCATATCAAATTCAGCATCACTTACATCTACAACTCGTCCCATACTCTCTACCAACAAACTTCCTCTTCTATCCCACACTAATAATAATTTGTTATTTTAAATCATAATTATAATAGGAACTATTGAGTACCTTCGGCTTATCCAATTAACCAAAGGTCATATTTTATGCAGATAGCTCCTAGTATACTTACGGCAGATTTTTGTGAATTAGGCAAGGTTATGGATGAAGTAATATCCGAAGGTATTAATTGGATTCATTTGGATGTAATGGATGGTAATTGGGTAGTTAATAAGACAATTACTTTCGGTCCATCTTTGATTAAAAGTATCCGCCAACGTGTAGGTTCAGATGTATTTGTTGATTGTCATCTCATGGTTACTAATGCTGAAGATAACTGGGAACAATATGTAGATGCTGGAGTAGATTTAGTGATTTTTCATGTTGAAGCCGTTGAAAATATCTCTTTACTTATCAACAATCTTCATTCAAGAGGGTGTCAAGCAGGAGCAGTTCTCAACCCCAATACTCCGTCTTCAGAGGTTATGCCTTATCTTTCAGAATTAGATTTAGTACTTGTCATGAGCGTTGTACCTGGAAAAGGTGGGCAATCTTTTATGCCAGAAATGGAATCTAAGATTCGTGAGTTTAGAACTGCAATTGACTCTCAAATATCATCTGGAGGACGCTCTACAAAATTGATGATAGATGGTGGTATAAAATACCATAATGCTGCCTTGGTTAAGAGTTGGGGAATAGATGTGGCTGTAGTCGGTAGTGGTTTGATAAATGATACTGCAACAATCAAAGAGAATTTAGAAGAAATTTACTCAATGTTATCAGATTGAAGTATTGATACTGCCAATATTCAAAGAGGGCGAACCTCAGAGGACACACATGGTCACCGAGGCGTGGATGGTTTCAGAGGTTCTCAAAGTTGTTCCAGATGCTATAATAGAAGCATCAGATTTACATGGTAGCGGCGATCACTTTCATGTTCGAGTAACATCAAAATCCTATGATGGAGTCAGGCCTTTACAACGTCAAAAACCAATTTTAAATCATTTTAAACCATATATCTCTCAGAATATCGTCCATGCTTTAGATCTAAAATGTATGACTCCCGAACAAGCAGCATCAACTCTTGATACTGCTTTTGACCCTCACTCTGAGAAAAAAACGGAATTCTTTGGAGTGCATATTCGTAGAGAAAGTAAGGAGTGAATAAAATGAGTTTTAATTGGACACCAGAGGAACTGCAAGAAATAGTCGACAACAACCCGATTGTGTTGTTTATGAAAGGTACACCTGAACAGCCTCGTTGTGGTTTTAGCAATAGAGCAGCCATGGTTCTCGGCCAGTTAGAAGATAAATGGGCGAGTGTCGATGTGACCTCAGATCCTCGAGCAATACCTTCTATTTGTGCATGGTCAGATTTTCCAACAATGCCTCAAATATATGTCAACGGCGAATTAATTGGTGGTTCGGATATAGCTATGGAAATGTATGAAAGCGGCGAACTTCAAAAAATGATTTTAGAAAGTAATTCTGAGTGAGCTGATTTTACTTGATGGTCGATAGCGACCGAAAAAATATGCTTGTTGCATTATTTGGATCTACTGTTATCTCTTTTGCCCCATTATTTTACAGATATTCTGAATCAAACCCTGTCACTGGTGCTTTCTTTCGGATGGCCTATGCTCTTCCAGTTTTAGCATTATTAATTTATTTTGTAAATTCTAAGGATTCTCGAAGTCCTAAATCTCGTTGGTTAGCCTTTTCTGCTGGCTTATTACTAGCTCTTGATTTCATAGGTTACCATACTGCCATTGATTATGTAGGTACAGGTATAGCAACTATGATTGGAAATTCCCAAGTCCTTATTGTCACCTTAGTTAGTTGGAAATTTTTAGGTGAAAAACCCAATAAATCTATCCTCTTTTCACTACCTATTGTTATCATTGGTTTAGCCTTAATTTCAGGTATTTGGGATAGTGATCCATATGGGGAAGATCCCTTACGTGGTGTAATTGCAGGAATATTCGCTGCTATATTTTATTCTTCATTTCTAATATTATATAGGTACTCAAATCGAGAAATGGCCCCTGCTCAAAATCTTCAATTCGATGCTACAGCCGGAGCATCAATAGGTCTACTTTTCATTGGATTATTGCCTTTACAATTCTTAAGCGTAGAATCAATTGATCTTCAACCAGTATGGCCCGGTCATGCTTGGTTAATTATTCTAGCAATTTCTTGTCAAGCAGCTGGATGGACGGCAATTACTTACGCTTTACCGCGTCTTCCTGCAGCTCACACGTCATTTGCAGTACTTTTACAACCAGTACTAACGATAATTTGGGGGTTATTACTTCTCGATGAAAATCCATCAATTCAACAATCTGCAGGGATATTTTTGATATTAGGATCAGTAATTACTGTAACTGCATTTGGAAATACTGAAGTTACCACTGATTAGTAATTTAGGTGTACAGGGCGAGAGATATTAGCGAGGGGATGGGATGCACTCAGCAGAACCTTACGTCCTGTACGAACTCTGACAGGGGTAGACAACTCATAATCATTTTCAGATTTATTAGCCAAACTATCTGAAATATGCATTTTAATATTCTAAAGTACAGTTAATACTTCAGGGCCGCCTTCAGTGACAATTACTGTATGTTCAAATTGCCCAACATTTCCACCATCTACATCTCGTAAAGCTTCATAACATTCTAAGAATCTTATAGAAATAAGTTTCTTTGTCATAGCCTTCCATTTCTTTTGTAGAGATTCAGCATCTTCCATAGGGAATGGTTTTTCCAAAAGTGGATATGCCCATCTTGCGGCAAATGGAAGTGTACTATATCTCTCTTCGATATACCTAGCCATTGTAGCTCCAAGAGGCTTTAATTTACCTTTTGAGAGTGCTTTACGTATTGAAACATCACCCGTTACTCTTAGAATATTTGAAGACCCTACTGGTGGTATATTTTCGATCATTCCAGTCTTACCAGTTGTGTTAAAAGGCTCAATAGCA
Organism: uncultured Candidatus Poseidoniales archaeon; assembly: GCA_963990035.1. Classification (GTDB taxonomy): domain Archaea; phylum Thermoplasmatota; class Poseidoniia; order Poseidoniales; family Thalassarchaeaceae; genus MGIIb-O2. The sequence goes on from CAXDMJ010000026.1 coordinate 14,555, forward strand.
TAGATAGAACCAACTTCTGCTTCTCCTTTGAATCCTGATTTAGGTCCACATGCATATGAAGGAATTGATGTGCCTGAATGTAAATTCCATCTCTCAAGTTGGTGTCCACATAGGTTCCTGATAGGTTGGAAACCAGCATCTTTTGTAACTTGCTCCGCTGCTTTCCCAATTTCATGCCATGGTGTACCTGGGTACATTTTTTCAATAGAGGCATCTCTTGCTTCTTTAGCCGCTTTTATTTGTTCAGTATGATTATTTTCGTTACCAATTTCAATTGTTAATGCATTATCTGCAAGAGCGCCTTTAATGTGTACTCCGACATCCAGTTTGACTAAATCTCCCTTTTTGAAAATCATTGACTCATCCCATCCTTCTGGAGGCAGGTTTTGATGACTAGGTGTGAAATGTGCAGCTATCTCGTTAACGGATATCGTTACAGGAAAGGCTGCTTGTCCTCCATGTCTTCTGATAAACCTCTCAGCCGAATCAATAACTTCAAGCCAAGACTTCCCTTCTTGAATTTCATCTTTTATACCTTCTAAGGTTCTTCGTGCCACGTGTCCAGCATCTCTCCACTGCTTCAAATCTGCTTCTTCGACCATTCCTTAACCTCCTTTGATGCGACCAAACCTTCTCTCAATACCTCTATCTCTCGACTGTTGGGTGATTTACAGACCGTATGCCATGCTATCAAGGTACTGGGTGCTCCTCCCGGACACATCCCAGAAATATATGCAATTTTATTAGCGGTTGTTGAAAGAGATGCTGCTGCGGACTCACAATTAGATTCAGGGTTATATCCGCTAAGATTAGCAGAAGTTGCAGTTAATGGCCCAGTTTGTTCAACAAACATTTTAGCTACTGGATCAGATAATATACGGATAGCAATTTTATCTCCACCTAATCGCGAATCTAATGTTTTTTTTGCTTGCAAAATTATTGTCACTGATCCTTCTGGGAATGATGATAAAAAGTCTTCTAAATCTTCAGTTAGATATACCAATTCTGCTGCTTGTTCAAGATTACAAACACCTATACTTACGACCATATCTGAAGTTCTTTTCTTCAAATCATATAGTCTATCTAGAGCTTCGGAAGTTAATATACAACCTAAAGCAGGTAATGTAGAGGTTGGGTAAACTACACAATGGCCGAGTAATGCATTTTTGATCGCATTTTCCATTATTGAACCTCTATTTTATGTGTTTTCTATTAGCAGGAGGCAGAGAATTCGCATGCGCTACAATAGATCCTACACGCAAGTCAATATTTGATTGATGAGTATGACGCTGAGAGATTCTCGCTAAATCATAAGATCCAAAATAAATACTAAATGGAAAAATCAGGTATGCTAATTTCTTCAAAGCTCTGATTTCCCACATTTTACTTGTCATTTCTGAACCATCTTCCGCTAAAACTGCAAGCCCCATCAATTTCTGACCAAATGAACGTGAGTAGTATAGACCAGTATATTTCCAATATAACCAGTGTGAAACTAGAAGAATTAGCAACATGGCAAGAGCATAATGAAAGTCCTTAGACCCCCAAATCGTTAGATTCCAAGCATTAATTAAATCTCCTCCTGTAATTAATAGTAAGATTGAGCTCACTATCACTGTATCTAATACAAACGACACAATTCTTCTTACTCCTGAAGCTAAGATAGTTCCTTCAGGTACCGGCCAATGACCACCGTCTTCTGAAACTAGTGCTTTAGCAAGTGTAGTACTGCCTTTATTGATTGAAATAGGGGTGTCATGGGCACTCATTAGACTCATCTCAGGCCATGCCGAGAAGGTGCCACGCCTCAAACTTACTATTGCGAATGTAATCTAACCAAGCCTTCCAATTCTTATCACTTCTGAGTGTATCAGGATCCCCTATTACTATCAAACCTCTTTTAGCCCGTGTTAAAGCAACATTTAACCTTCTAGACTCCGATAAAAACCCAACATTTCTTTCAGAATTTGAACGTACACAAGAAAAAATTATAACTTCTTTTTCTCTACCTTGATATCCGTCAACAGTTCGAACTTCTACACCATCTAACTTTTCACTCATCGAATTTCTAATCGCTCTAACTTGACCCGCATAAGGAGTAATAATCCCAATATCTTTTTTTTCTAATTCCCCCGCATCTAGTAAGTCTTCGAGTATTTTAAGAACCCAAGAAACCTCTAATGGATTTTCCCTTGAAGTTCCATCAGGAGAGACAGTTTCACCTCCATTTACAGGGATAAATGCAACAGGGTTTTCCCAATCTGGCCAAAGTAATCCAGCAGGTGCTGGTCTATTTTCTGGATTAACTCCATCTATTAACTTACTAGAATAAAATTGTTGATTTGGAAATTTTGAAATAGATGGATGCATCCTATATTGAGTAGTCAATAATAGAGGCTCAATTCCCATATCTATCAATCTTTCAAACAATGATCTTTTTAGTCCTTTTTCTTCGGCTCTGAATGATAGAACTGTTGGTGGTAGTTGTTTGTGATCTCCAACTAAGACTACCTGTCTAGCACCCCTAACTAATGGCACTAAGGAGGCCGGTTCAGTAGCTTGTGTAGATTCATCAATTAAAACTTGAGAAAATCTCCTTCCATCTAATATTTCATTACCTGAACCGATACAAGTACAACATATTATTTGTGCTTTATCTAAAATATCATCTCTGATTTGATTTTCG
>CAXDMJ010000027.1:0-16515 GCA_963990035.1 uncultured Candidatus Poseidoniales archaeon
ATTATGGAAACTTGTTGCCATGGCTGCTTCCCAAATTTGTCCTTCTTGAGTTTCACCATCTCCAATCATCACCCATATATTTCTTTCACTTGAGTCCATTCTTGCTGCTATTGCACATCCTAAACCGAATGAAAGACCCATACCTAGGCTACCTGCAGAAAAATCCACTCCATCAGTCCATTTCATGTCAACATGTCCTTGACAAATTGAACCTAAAGTTCTGAAACTATCGATATCACTTTGGGTAATTACTCCTAGGTGATGAAGCATTGAATATACTGCTGGACTAGCATGTCCTTTACTCATTACAAATCTATCACGATCGTCCCAATTTGGGTTCGCTGGATCGAAACGAAATTCCGTTTCATATAATCCGACAATTAGGTCTATTGCTGACAGTGAACCTCCTGGGTGTCCTGCTCCTGCTTTGTGTACCATCTCGACAATGTCTATTCGACATTTCCTTGCAATTTCCATTAATTGTACTTCGCTTATGCTAATGTTAGCACCCCTTTGAACACGTGTCATTGAAATTGGCTATTGATGGTTTGCAGTGCTATAACTCCTATTGTCCAATACATTGGTTGATATTTGACAAGCATTACCACTCTTCGGAGATATCATGATTGACGTACCACTGTCAGGTAATCAGGACTGGAGAAAAGTCCTCAAAAACCTCCCATTACCACTTTCTGTTGGAAGTGATCAACTCTTAATTGAGTGCTTAGATACTATAACTAATGGCGGATATGTTGATGTTGAAAAAGGAGTAGAACTTTTTGAATCTGCTAATATTTCAGGAATATCTGCTCTTGCCGACTTAATTAAAAAATCACGTTTTGGAGATCATGTTTACTTCAACGATAATTTACATGTTAATACAACAAATATCTGTGTTTTAGCCTGCAGATTCTGTGCATTTCGAAAAGGCCCGAGACATAGTGATGCTTATGCACTAAGTATCGAAGAATATCTTCATCGAATAGAACCTTTTAGTGAGATTATTGATGAAGTACATTCAGTTGGCGGTTTACATCCTGATTGGACAGTTAGTTACTATGAAGATTTGTATAGGGCTGCAAAAGAAGCGTATCCAAATATACACATCAAGTCGTTAACTGCAGTTGAAGTAAAACACATTTCTAGTCGCAGTGGCATATCAGTCAAAGAAACACTTTCTCGATTAAAATCAGCAGGTCTTGATTCTCTTCCCGGTGGTGGTGCTGAGATATTAGTCGACACTGTAAGAGACAGAATTTGTCGCGGAAAAGAATCCTCTGATGAGTATCTCAAGATTCATGAAATTGCTCATAGTTTAGATATCAAAACTAATTGTACTATGTTATTTGGTACAGTTGAAACAATCCGAGAAAGAGCAATTCATCTCTCGAAACTTAGGAATCAACAAGATATAAGTAAGGGTTTCCAATGTTTTGTTCCCTACCCATTTTTACCTGATAAAACACGTCTTCCTGAGGCACAACTTGCATCTATGAATGAAATTATTAGAGTTATTGCCATATCTAGAATCATGTTAGATAATATCCCACATATCAAAGCATACCGAATGAATATAGGTAGTCATGTGGCATCAATTGCTCTTAATTCAGGTGCTGATGACATAGATGGTACAGTTAATCATGAAGAAATAATGCATGAGGCAGGTAGTTCTGCAAGGTTAGACTCTGATAGTAACGAACTTGCAAGATTAATCGAAGATATCGATTTAGCTCCAGTTAAAAGAAATACAACTTATACTGAATTTACTCGATATAAGAGAAAGCCAGATAATGGTGGAAGGAAACTTCCTGTTGCTCAATCAGTGTAGTGGTAAGATGTCTTGGGAATCAGTACTTGGGCGAGTTGCATTTGCTAATTGTGATCCAATATTTGACGGACTAGAAAATAAGTGGAAAATTCTTCCAGCTCCTCCTGCTTGGCTCACAGGTCACCTTCTTCGTAGAGATTGTCTGACTGCTCCAATACCAGCTGCTGATTATGCTAAGCATTCTGATGAGTTACTTTTGCTACCAAATTTAGGTATAGTCAGTAAAGGTGATGTTGGTTCAGTTATTCTTTTCGGTACAAGATCTATAGATCAGATGAGAGATGTTGCTTTACCCTCTGATTCATCTTCATCCAGAGCATTGCTTCAATGGTTTTTGAAATTAAAAAATCTAGACCCTAAATTCTATGAAATGGGTCCGGACCTTACTGCTATGCTTGAAAAATCAGATGGTGCATTATTGATAGGTGATAGGGCATTGATTGCAGCGAAAGAAAATCCTGAGCTAGTTAAACTTGATTTAGGTTCTGAATGGACTAAGATTACAGGTTTCCCAATGGTTTTTGGAGTCTTTGCAGCACGTAAAGATTCAGAATTTTCCAAATTAAATATTGCCAGAAAAGATATGATTGATCAGTATAATCGTTTTCTTGAAGATAGTTCATGGAATCAAGAAGTAATATCTCGAACCTCTTTGAAATTAGGATTTCCTGAATCTAGAATTTCTGAGTACTTCACAGTTGAAGTGCAAAATAAACTCGATGAAGAGTCCAAGGAAGGTCTTGAATATTTTTTGAAAACTGTCTGTGGTATGCAAGATGATATAACATGGCTTCCTAATCAAGAATAATTTAATTCTTGACTTAGCAGATAGTCCTGAAAAAACAATCAATGAGGGGGATTCTGAATCCCCTATTTTTTATTTATTCATCAGATCCAATGAATTTAATTCCGTCAACATCTAATTCACTGTCAACCATTCCAATTTTTTGACCTTCCTTAAGAAATAGTCTTATTGCATCTCTTCCATCATTTCCATAATCAATGGTACGTTCATTAACATACATTCCAACAAACTCTTTGTTAGTCTCATCATCTATTCCTCTCCCCCATTTTTTAGCGAATTCAAGTGCACTATCTGGATTTTCTAATGAATGAACTATGCTGTTTTTCACATCTTCTGTTAATGCTTCACATAATTCCATACCGAGATCTTTTCTGACTACATTTCCTCCTAGAGGTAGAGGTAGACCTGTTTTTTCATTCCACCAAATTCCTAAATCTAGAATTAATTTCACACCCTCTGACTTCCATGTTAGTTGACCTTCATGAATAATTACACCAGCATCATATTCTCCACTAGCAACTTTAGGTAAAATCTCATCGAATGGGACTACCTCTACTTTCACATCACCCCATGCTAGAAGTAAAGATAGGTATGCACTAGTACCTAAACCAGGTATTGCAATAGTTTTTGTTTTTGCTTCCTCCTCTGTCATATCTCTATTTGAGATAACCATTGGTCCATATCCCTCACCCATTGAAGCTCCACAGTTCATTAGATGATAATTTTCAGCAATTAATGGGAAAGAATGAATGCTTACAGCAGATATTTCATAGGTTCCCTTCATAGCATGTTTGTTCAATGTTTCAATATCAAGGAGTACGTGTTGGTAATCTCTACCCTGTGTATCTATGGCTCCAGTAGTCATTGCATGGAACATGAATGCATCATCTGGGTCTGGCGAATGGCCGACTTGGTAGGTCGTTGGGGCAGCTGTCATGATTTCGCGATAGAAATCTAATACAAAACTGTGTGTATCTATGAATGTTGAATGGCAAGGATGAATAGAGTCACTCTTTACGGCCAAATCATGCCAGATGCTTCAATACTCTCCACAGCCACAGGACAGTTAGGTCCAGTATGCTCAATTACAGGTAAAGCAATGACTTTTGCTGAGGCAATGGTATTGGATGACAAATTTGTTTGTTGGGAAGCATATGTTGAAGCTACAGGAGCAGATTCTGCTACCGATGATAAATACGTTTCAGACTTAAATCTTGAATGAGCAAACCTCAACTTAATTTGCTACCTGCTTACTACCGGTGTTATGGTCGAGGGTTGGAGTCGTTTCGCTTTACGTTTCAGCGACTATTATAAATCTCTCAATCATAATGATTTGTGGGTGCCTCCAAGATTAAAAAACCGTGAATGGATGTTCATACCATGGGGTTCTCATCCTCCAGACAGACACAGGGGTTTCGTCGATAAGAAAGGTCTTTCAGATTATCTTAAGCAAAGGTCACCTCATTCTTGTTTTCACAGTACTGCATACTACAAGTTACCTAATGAAAGAAAGATGTTAGATAAACAATGGTTGGGTGCTGATTTAATTTTTGATCTTGATGGTGATCATTTACCTGGTGTTTCAGACAATGACTTTCCTACAATGATTTCAAAAATTCAAGACCAAGCATGGACTCTTTGGTCTGAATTCTTAGAACCTGAATTTGGTTTTGAAGAAAAATATGTTCAGACCTCATTCTCAGGACATCGAGGATTCCATATACATGTCCGCGACCCCTCTCTTTTACACTTAGATTCTAATGCTCGTAGACAATTAGTAAATTATATCCGTGGCGAAGGAATTAGTGTTCAAACTACTTTATCAGGGCCATCATCTGGATGGAAAAATCGAATTAATACTGGTATGAGCTCTGTAACTCATAAGTTGAAAATCATAGCTGAAAAAGGTCCTGATCATAAATTATATCTCGACGAACTCGAATTAGCTATGGAAAAACAAGCCAAATCTCCTAATTCTAAGGTGAAAAAGGCATCACGTGCTAAAATAAAAGAAATTGCTGAATTAGCAGATGAAGAACGCTTGGGACGATTAATTCGTGATAATAAATTGAGAGTTTTTGGTGAAAAAAACACAGCAATATTTTGGGAGATGGTGAAGGGCGATAGTTCTGTAGTTCTAGGTTCAGCGGGTGAGACTGACGAAGCAGTAACTGTTGATGTAAAAAGAGTAATTCGATGGATAGGTAGCCTTCACGGAAAATGTGGTCTAAGAGTTACAGAGATGCCATTACACAGATTAAATCCCGATTCATCTAATGCTTTTGATCCGTTAACTGAACCAATTGTATTTTCTTCCGATAAAAAATTCAATATTTTATTAAATAAAGACGATGTAACTGTCGAATTGGGTGGAAATAGAGTCGAAGGCAGTGCTGGAGATAAAATAGAAGTTACAGAAACATTAGCTACTTTCATTGTTCTGAAAGGCTGGGGCTCAATTGTCAATTAGAGTATATTTTGAACACTGAATCACAATATGTTGAAGAGTGATTGGGTACGGAACAGTGTTAGTGAGTACTATGGGCGAGGACGAGAACAGTCAAGATATGCCTCAAGGAATGCCTCTGCCCCCATTACCTCCGGGCATTTCTTTACCTCTTCCTCCACCTCCGCCACCTCCCTCTTTAGAAATGGAAATTGAGGATGATATTCTAGAGGATGAAGTGGTTCTCGAAACAATTATTCCTGAATCAGGAGAAACCTCACAACCATCTGATTTCCAGTCTCATTGGGAAAAAAGAAAAGCAGCAGATCCTAACCTATCAGTTGGCAATAGGCAGAGTATGTATGGTCATATTGATCGTATAGCAACTGGTGAAGTGGGTACATTGTTAGATAGATTTTCTAATCGTTTTGGTTCTGAACTGGATAGAGAAATCATTGTTCTTCGTAAGAAACAACAACAAGAAATGAGGGCCATTAAACCTACAGTTGAATTGATAAAACCTCCAAACGAAGATTATCTTGGTACTACCGAGGAAAGTTCTGAGGATGAAGAAGATGAATTCTCTGAATTCTTTAACATAGTGAATAATCTTCTTGGCAATATGGACGATGAGTTCGTAAATAATTTTATTCAATCTGATTCATTTTCATTATTTGAAGAGGTTGGTTCAGACCCTGCCTCAATTGATGATGAAGGCAGAGGTAATTTCTTCAACATGATTAACGATGTACTAGGTAACTTACCTGACGATAAAGTCAATGAATTTATTGAGTCCCCTGAATTTTCTATTTTTACTAAGATGGGTGAACTATACGGAGAATGATATCTATGGGATTATTAGAGAAAGCTGGAAATATCCAAACAAGCGAGAAAGAGCCTGCAAAAGTTAAGTCTGCAGCGGAAAAAGAAGCTGCAGCATATAATGCGAAAATAGCTAAGTCTGTAGAATCTCCTAAAGCAGTTCCAAAAGCGGCAAAAGCCGCTAAACCTGCAAAAGTCAAGAAAGCTAAGAAGGCTAAAGCACCTAAGGTTGCCAAAGTAAGGAAACAGCGTGTTACCAAATCAATCCCTGAAGGTTTTGCTGAAGTCGGTCGTGCTCGTTCAACTGGATTATGGTTAATTGATACTACAGTGAACTGGGGTTTGTTACTAGGTATTGTCCTCGCAATGGCATTCTTTGATAGTGATTATACATACTTCATGATTGGTTGCATTTTGATATGTATTTCTAATTTAATATTAATGCCATTATGGACTACCAAAACAATAGGTAATTGGATTACTTCGACACAATACATCAATACACGTGGAAAAACACCAATGTTTGTTTTTCATGTTATGAAAAATTTGAGAATCCCTATGAACTTAGCAGGCCTTATGCTATTCTTCTTCTGGTTGCCAGTAATATTGGGTACAGCAGATCAACCAAGTATAGTCGCAACTGTTATTGGTTTCATTTTCTTCTCCATGAGTATTACTGATTCCCTAGCTAAAAGATTCCATCACCAAAAGTTCGGACTTTGGGAATTTGTATTTGGAGGGATTTGGTTAGTTAGATCAACATCAGAATCAACCGGTGGTAATAAGTTCCTCAAGAGATTAGAGTCTTTGAGTGATTATTCCGAGTCTAAAGGTTGGCTTGAAGACAAAGAAGAAGATGCTTAATTAAAGCTTAATTTCATTATCTTTATTTGTTTTGTCAGGATTCTTTAATGTTATTATTGACATATTAAGTGCAGATATTATAATTATACCTAGGATGATATTCCAATTTGTAATTGTATGTAATAGCATTACGATTACAAAAGAGATTAGTAGTATACTAAGAAGAATAATGTGAATGATTGGAGCCCCACTTAGTCTCGGATCTAAGAATGAATAAATGTAAACTCCTGCAATAGTTGCATAAATTCTTGCCCAAAAGACATACATTATTCCAAAAATTATTGGTAAAACCAAGTATTTCCATTCTATATCTAAATTATTCAAAACCATCGCTAAACCTAGTAATATGACGTTTAAATTATGCATTACAATTTCATACCAATAAAACAAATGGTCGACATTGTAACCCTTTTCTATTGAATCTCCTATCATATGAAATGAGACAATAAAAGTAACTAATAATGCGCACGCATATGAAGTAGCAAATAATGCTGGACTGGCAATTAACATCCATTCAGGGACATCCCCTCCGGAAATATGAACCAAAGAACATGTAGCCGAAATTCCAAAACTTATTCCAAATAAACCAAAATGCCACATGGTAAATGCTGCGAGTCTAGTTATTCCACTCGAATGTCGCCGACGACTCCTTCGTTCTTTAAAATAAAGTGGATTATCAGGAGACCCTTTTGGATCTAAAGCAACCCAAGATAAAGTTACTAAACTCAGTATGGTGCATGATATTCTAAATAGGGCAAGAACTTCATCTGATACATAATTAGATGAGACAACTGATTCTATGCTGGGGGTATAATTAAAAAAATCGGTATAATGAATATATGAAATAGATAATATTAAGATAAAACTTGTAATTAAAGCAGTTTCACCCTGTCTATCTTTTTCTCCATACTTTGTTATCCAACTAAGCATGGTACAACCGAACAGAATATACTAGATGAATGTTTTATTAATTACTACTAATCTAATGAATCTACTAATATCTTTCAATTTATTCATAAGTCTCTACATTTCCGCCAAGTCATGGGAAAAAATAAAACTTTGATTATCTGTATAATGATGGTGACAGTTACACTATCTGGATGCCTTAGTGGTGAACCAGTTGATGGAACAAATGGAATTGATGGTGCTGACGGAATCCCTGGATCTCAAGGGCCACCTGGCTTGGATGGGGCTAATGGGTTAGATGGGTTAGATGGTGAAAATGGTATAGACGGAATAAATGGTGATTTAGGACCCCAAGGGCTCCAGGGTGAAGATGGATCTGATGGCCAAAATGCATCTGATTTGGACCTAAATCCACTATTGAATGAGATTACTATATTACAGAATAAAATAGCCGAATTAGAAGCTGAACTTCTTAATGCAACCACTTGCCAATTAGTTCCTTGGGGTAATTGCCCTCGTACCGATCTAAGTGGAATGGATTTATCTGGTTTAGATTTGACTGGCATTAATCTTCGTGGAGCATCTCTTATCGGAACAGATTTTTCTGGTGCTCAATTAGATAAATCAATATTATCCGATGTTGATGCTTGGAACTCTTCATTTGCATATGCTAGTATCGACAATGCTGATTTAAGCGATTCAAGATTCTGGAAGTATGAATGGAATGATGGTTGCCAATTTTGTCATAATGCCGCTAATTTTTCTGGAACTTCTATAATAGATTCCGATATGACTAATATTTACTTACGTTATGCGGATTTGACTACAGTTTTCTTTAGAGGTTCTAATCTTGATGGTTCAGATCTTTCATGGTCAGATATGTCAAATCAATATTTACTACAGACTGAAATGACTAATGTGATACTTAATTATGCTAATCTGACTAATACTCAGTTCTTCGATATGAATCTAGAAGGTACTAATTTCTTCATGGCAGGATTAAATCAGACATTTTTCTCAAATGTTAATCTAGAGGATACTAGTTTTTCATATTCGTACTTGGTATCATCGACTTTCCAATTTTGTGTGATTGAAGATACTACTTTCCTAGGGTCAAATATGAGTTCTACTAATGTATATTCTTCTAAATTAAGATTCGCTGATTTTACTAACGCAATAACTACTAATATGCAATATGGTTTTGACAATGATTGGTTATTAGTAAGTTGGAGTGATGGTATTATTTATTCAACAACTCCTGCTTAATACTAGATGAAACTAATTTCAGCATATGTTAGATTGATCAATTGGAGTATTGTATTATTCATTCAAACAACTATACTATTGAGTGGAAAATGCATAGTACTATTAGCCAAACTCTCAAGTGAAGGTTGAAAGGTGACAATCATGAGTGGACAGTTAGCAAGATTAGGATTAATAGCAAGTATGGCATCGGTAGTAGGATCTTTGTATCTCTACTTCGTTGGTGGAGACGAGCAGTTAGGAATTTTCGTTGGTCTTTGGGCCCCAACTTTAATTCTAGCTACTAAAGAAATAGAAGAATGGCTTGAAAACTAATTTAGTTTTCTTGATTTATTACACTGTTTAATCGCAGTATAGAGATATTTTAATTTCGTAAAGACTATTGCTTGTATGCATGACCTAGAGTTATGGAGAAAGAGTTAGGCTATGCCGACAGTGGACATATTTTAGATGTCGAATTCGATAAAAAGGTGGTGACTTATTGGTGGTTTACCTCAATGGGCTCTTTGCTCTTGTCATTTATTGGAATTCCATTATTGATTATTTGGCTACCTTTAGGCTGGTTTGTCCATAATAAGCAATTTGAATATCTTCAAGCTTCTCTAACTGACAGATCAATTAATATTAGGAAAGGCTGGCTATTCAAGACTCAACAAAACATACCTCTTGATAAAATAACTGATATTTCAACGCATGAAGGACCTATTCTCAATGCACTGGGAATTGTACGAATGACTGTCGAAACCGCAGGTTCCTCTCCCTTCTCATTAATGGGTGTAAAAAATTCAGATCAGTTCCGAGATATGGCTCTTCAACAGAGAGATTCTCTTTCCGCACCTTCATTGCAAACTATTGCCGCACCTTCTGATGACGTTCTTGTTGAAATTAGGGATATTTTGAAGAATATTGAATCAAGACTTTCTGATGAATAGTATATCTTAGATTCAAAATTTTATCATTTGTCATGGTCGTTGTAACAACAAAAGTATGGAAATACAAGCCGATTAATAATAAATAGATCTATTGTTGTCGATTATTATTATTATTATTTCTTCTTCGAGGCCTATGTTTTTTACCTGTTTGATTATTATTCCGCTGAGAATTATTATTTCGCTGAGAATTATTTTTACTTTTATGTTCCTTTATCTTACCAGGTTTTTGATTAGGCTTAGGTATCGCTTTTGGGAAATGATACGAATGATCATCAATGACTGGAATTTCCTTCCCTATGAGTCTCTGAATACCTACTAAGTAACCACTTTCACTATCATCGCAAAATCCATAGGCAACTCCACTTTTACCTGCTCGCGCAGTTCTTCCTATTCTGTGAACATAACTTTCAGGTTCATTCGGTAAGTCGAAATTGAATACATGAGTGACATCTTCTACGTCAATACCTCTACTTGCGATATCTGTTGCTACCAGTAATGGAACACTACCATTTTTGAATTTTTCAAGTGCTTTCGTTCTTGCACCTTGACTCTTATTCCCATGTATAGCTAAAGCATTTATTCCAGCTTTATCTAGCTGTTTTACTAGTCTGTTAGCTCCATGCTTTGTTCGAGTAAAAATTATTCCTCTCTTAACTTTATTTTCATTAATTATTTCAACAATTAGTTTACGTTTATCTTCTTTCTTAACAAACATAATCGCTTGTTCTATACGATCAACTGTTATTTCTTTAGGGCTGAGATCAATCATTTCAGCATTATTAAGGAATGAATTAGCCAAATTTGCTATAGAAGAAGGCATTGTTGCACTAAATAGTAAATTCTGTCTTTTTCTAGGAAGAATCTTCAATATTTTCTTAATATCTCTAATAAATCCCATATCAAGCATTCTGTCGGCCTCATCTAAAACGAAAAATTCTATGTGGTTAAGATCTACATGTCCCTGCTGCATCAGATCTAGAAGTCTTCCTGGAGTCGCAACTAATACATCGATTCCTCTCCTTAATGATTGTACTTGTGGTTTTTGACTAACTCCTCCAAAAATAACTTTATGGCGCATATCGATATATTGACTATATACTGAGAATCGTTGATCTATTTGTGCAGCTAGTTCTCGAGTAGGAGAAAGAATAAGGGCACGAATATTACGTCTTTGCGAAGTATTCTTTTCTAACAATTTTTGTAATATCGGCAAAGCGAATGCAGCGGTCTTACCTGTCCCAGTTTGTGCCACACCAAGCACATCTCTTCCGCTTAATAACAATGGAATAGCTAAAGCTTGTACTGGAGTTGGAGATTCATAACCTTCATTATTTATGGCACGGAGTAATTTATCGGATAATCCTAATGATTCAAAATTTGACATGAAAGACCTCACTGAACAAGACGAAATGCGTTATCGCGCAGGGGTCAGTAGGCCTTTCGTCCGAAGCATCTGCTAAAACTGAATGGGTAGTTCGAACGCTATCCGGGTATTTACTTAAGGTAGATATCTAATCCGGCTAATTATGCCTGTAACTAACTGCCCTCATTGCCAAAAAAATTTATCTTTACCTAGCGATAGTGGTGATTACGATTGTCCACAATGTGACCAAGAGTTTTTCTGGAATGGAAGTGTAACTCAGAAATATGAAAAAAATCGTCCATTGTATCAGTACCCAATGATTATACTAAATAGTCTTGATTTACCAATAGCAGATTTCTCAGGAATAGATGATTCAGATACTTGGTGGGCATCGATATCAAAAATTGCTTTCCTTCTTTCCATTTCTTTTTTTATCCTATTACCATTTACGATTGTGGGGGCAGTTCTAGGATTTTTATTCAGTATTGTTAGTTCTACTATTGGTGGTATTGTTGGATTTATTTTTTCTTTTATAGGATTTATTGCATGGTTCTATTATATTATAATACTATCAATATCAGCACTTTCTATTCACTTCCGTCGTGCTAATGGTGCAGATATATCTGGCTTATTCTCTCTAATAATTATGATTATTCCTTTAATTAATTTTATTGGAATACCTCTAGTAGTTTATAAATTCGGATGGGATTAATTCCTTTCAGGGTTAGGGAATCGTTTGACTAACCAAAGGAAACCAATATAGAATACGATTGGTGCAATTATCCAAACTGCTTGTGGAATTAATGTATATCCTGGAGACATTGGTGCTGAACCAGGTATAGTTGGAATAATTATTGGATTCCAAGATAATGGTTCGTATATCCAAACACGACCATTGAACAAATATTCTACTAATAATTCTTGAAAAATTCCCCATATGGACATTATGGCGAGTTCTTTAGAATTAAACTGCTTGAAAATTTCTCCATCCAAAAGTCGATGACATAAGTATACACCAAACATGAAAATAGCCCCATCCCAAATTGAATGAGATACTTTTCTTGGCCATCCATCCAAACCCCATGGCCATTCTACTGCCCCGTGTAAAAATTCAGGTCCAAGGAAGAGGAAGGTAAATTCCCATGTTGATCCAATTAATGTACCAAACCAGAATGCATATAGGTATGCTAACGAAATTTTTTCTATTTTGTATAACCAATGAAACAAGCCTACAAAGAAGATTGCTAATAAGAAATCGGCAGTCATCAGGAAGGCGGCTAGTGGCTCCATCAACTCATCAAAGTCTAGTTCACTCCATAGTATCATTGGTGTATTATTATCTGGCTATCGGAAAAATATTTTTTTTCGTCTGAAATCGCTATTTTTTTGAAAATTTATGATATACGGTTATACCACCCCCCCTAGTCCGCTAACTATGAATCTAGCACCAACTGATTATGATTATGGAGTAAAAGAGAACTATTTCTTTGCCACAACGATAACTTGCGCCAATGAAGATGCACGAAAAATGTATGTTAAGGCTTTTGGACACATGTTGAATTATAATCATGAAGAAGCAATTGCATGCTTTTCAAAATGTGCTGAGTTAGATCCAAACTGTGCTATGGCTTGGTGGGGAATTTCATATTGTGTTTCTTCAAATTATAACTGGGCCCCAGGTCTTGGTTCAGGTCATGATTCTATACAAAAAGCAATTACTCTCAAAGATGGATGTTCAGAATTAGAGAAAGATCTCATTGATGCACTAGCTGAGCGCCATTCTGCAGCAGCACGTGACGCAGCAGATCCTACTGTCCTTAACATGGGTAATGACCCAGAATTAAATGTTGCATTCGCGCATGCTATGGCACCACTTTACGTGAAATATAGCGGAGACTTGGATGTTACTGCAATATATGTAGAAGCTCTCATGAATCTAAAAGCATGGCAATTATGGGACAAGAATACAACAACAGGAGAAATAACTCCTGCAGATGATAATACATTACTATTGGTTAAGATTCTCGAAGATGCTTTTGAAAGCAGCGAAGAAGCAAAAGTTCATCCTGCACTATGCCACTTATACTGTCATGCTTTAGAGCTTTCACCATTCCCTGAGAGGGCTTTACCTGCGGCTGATGTCCTTAGAACATTAATGCCTGGATTAGGTCACTTAGTACACATGCCATCACATATTGATGCTTGGGTTGGACAATGGAAAGAGGCTATGGAATGCAACATTGCGGCTGTAGAAGCTGATGATCACTATGTTGAAATCACAGGAAATGAATCTCAATTTTATAAATTTTACAGAATGCATAATCACCACTTCGTGGTTTGGTGTGCAATGTTCGAAGGTCAATATGAGACTGCTCTAAAATATGCACGTAAGGCGGTTAGCACACTACCAGCTGGAGATGCTGAATCAGGGGTACAATTCATGTTAGCTGGAATTATACCAATGGGAGCGATTTTCCTTGAGTCGTATGTAACTATGCCTTGGCATGTAATGATTAGATTCGGTAAGTGGGATGAAATTCTAAATGAACCACTTCATACAGATGCAGATGTATTCCCTGCTGCAATTGCAACGCAACATTATGCTAGAGGAGTTGCTTATGCTTCCAAGGGTATGGTCCCAGAAGCAGAAGCAGAACAAGTTCTATTCAAGGCAGCATTAAACAATCCTGCTCTTGCAGGGCGAGTACTTCACAACAATTTGATGTATCAAGATCCAAGTGATGGACCTTGTATTCTTTTGGTTAATGATGCAGTACTTGACGGTGAGATAGAATACCGCAGACAATTCTTAGCAAAAGAAAACGGCGCAGATTCTGACTTTACTAATGCTTTTGATCATCTACGCCGTGGAGTAGATCTCTCACTAAACCTTGCTTACAACGAACCTTGGGGACAGATGCAACCTGTACGTCACATCCTTGGTGCACTTCTCCATGAACAAGGTGAATATGAAGAAGCAGAAGCAGTTTATCGTGCTGATATCGAACTTTGGAAGGATAACATGTGGGGATTGTTAGGTCTCAAACTTTGCCTCGAAGAACGTGGCGATGCTCCAGATGAGTTAGCCGAAGTATCTGCTTTGTTCAAAGAACGCAGTTCTCGTGCTGATATAGTTCCTGCAAAAACATGTTTCTGTGCTCAGGATAGTATTGACAGCAGTTGTTGCTAATTATTGAAACAGATGTTGATAAGTGCGGATATCGAACAGGGCTTGTGAGATTAACATTTTCAGCCTTAACTTTTATTTCAATAATATTAGTTTCAGCAGTCGGTGGAGCAGCTATTGCGACATTGTCTACCGCTATTTCTTCATCTAGTGGTCCATTTTCAATAGATGCTCCTGTAGTTTATGGTGTTAATGAATACAGACTCATTGAGGTTGATGAAGGAGATAATGACGAAGAAGAAGTCATTATTTCAAAGTTACATGAATTCTTTTTTGAGAGTATAAACGCAGAGGGCACAGTAGTTTGGGATTTTGGTGATGGTAATTCTGCAACTGGTCTGAGTGCATCACATGCCTTTGAAGATCCTGGATATTATACGATAACTGCTACTTCAACTTCTTCCAAAAAAATTGATTTATCATCAGTCATTGTAATAGTTGAAAGAACTGGATATGTGGAATCTGACAATATGGAATGTGTATGTGCACCATCCGCTAAATCAACTATTATTGATCTTAAGTCTCCTACTGGTATCGTAACCTTCGAAGGCATAGTAACAGTCGAACATGATGGGAGCAGTGAGTCCTGTACTCTGAGAAATCCACTTCAAGAATGTCATCTTCGTGTAATGTTGGAATATACAAAAGATGGAGCAGTAGTAGATCAAATCACTCTTTTTGATGACACATTCAGAACTAATGAAAAGAATGTTGAGTTTGAACTAATAGATTTTGAATCCGAGGATGGAGAAGGTTTGCAGATACGTCTAGAAACTGATCAATTAAGAGATTGGCACAAACCAACTACGATTTGGAGTATGACAGCTCCTAGAAAATAATTTTGTATTCACTGTAAGAGAAGAAGTGGAATAAATTAGTTATCTTTGAATTGAATTTATGTTGTAGGAAAGATTTTTTCTCGAAATAACCAAAACACCCAAAATAATATTGGAAATAGTGAACAAATGAATGACGGTATATCCAATATACCTACTGGAGCTATTGCTCCACCCGGTTGAACATCTGGTAGCATCATCATATAATAGAATAATATAGGTATAGGGATATACATAATAAATAATATGATTCCTAATCTATGCCAATTAAACTTCCGAGGTGAATTGGAATAGCCTGAAATTGTATCGTCTACTGAATTATCTGTGTGTCTTAAACAGTATTCAGAATTTCGAAACTCTAGGGCATTACACCCCTCAAAGGCACATTTTCTATCACCCATGTCTTAGAACCTTACCTATTGATGTTATGCAAATCACTATATTAATATTTAGCATAAAATATTATTCCTGCAGTTTATACTAACGCTGTCATTATCTTGCCTAGCGTAATTGACAGTTCTATGTGCAACGGTTAAATTGTTACATCTTCTTAATAAAATAATATATGATACAGATGCATACAGACCACATGAAGCAGAACTCTAACCAATCGACGGAGAAAATATCAATGAAAGTGAGCAACACGACTATGTCTTATTCATTAACAGAAATAAAAATATTCCCTGCATTATTCAATACTTACTCGGCATTCTTGACTTTGCCAAATAATACAATCTGAATCATTCGATATTTGTACAAGCCATAGATTCCAATATTCATAACCATCTAAAGAAAGGTGTAATTCATCATCTTGGTACAATGAATTAGGATTTCCCATGTCCTCAAACCCTTGGTATACATCTACAACATTTAGTGGAGCATAGGAATTATTTGCAAGGTTTACAGCAGAATCTTGTATAAGGCCGTCATATTCCCTATATTCGGCATGAAGTTCAGTAGTACCTGGTTCTGCTTTAGTACCCATATAGGTCACAGAGGCTCCACTTAGGATAATTTTGTTGACTATAGCCTGAAAGTCTTCAAAAGTATCTTCAACAGTCTTTTCCCATAAATCATTTTCTCCACAAACTATGACAACATGAACCGGAGTATATTGTTCTAATACTTCATCGATAGAAGAAAGAACATCGCTACACATATACCCACCTACTCCAATGTTTGATGAATCTATAAATTGTGAAGTATCCCATCCTTCGATATCGGAATCCCCAATAAATAACCAATCCGAAAATTGTACAAGAT
>CAXDMJ010000028.1:0-16163 GCA_963990035.1 uncultured Candidatus Poseidoniales archaeon
ACCCTCTTAAGGTAGCGTAATACCTTGTCGCTTAATTGGCGACTTGCATGAATGGCACAACGAGAGTCCCACTGTCTCCACGATACGTCCGGCGAAATTGACTATTACTGGCGCACAGTCCAGTAACCTCAACCTGCAAGCGAAGACCCCGTAGAGCTTTACTACAGCCTGGCGTTGAATAATCGCACACTATGTGCTGAGTAGACGGGAGATGTTGATCATTTGGACGCCAGTCCAGATGGGAGTCGTCCATAGAGACACCGTCCTTAGTTTGTAATTATTCTAACTCTTTTAGAGAACACCGTTTGGTGGGTAGTTTGGGTGGGGCGCCACGCGCCCGAAAATATAACAGGCGTGCCCAAAGGTCAGCTTAGGTGGTTCAGTCTCCACCGTTAACCGTAAGGGGAAAAGCTGGCTTGACGTGGATCGGACCAATAACGATCGACGATGCGAAAGCAGGGCCTAACGAACCAATGTACCTCATTTATGGGGGTCATTGATAACAGAAAAGTTACCTCGGGGATAATTGAGTTGTCACCAGCAAGAGCACATATCGACCTGGTGGCTTGCTACTTCGATGTCGTCTCTTCCCAACCTCCTGGTGCAGCAGCTGGGAAGGGTGGGGTTGTTCGCCCATTAAAGGGGATCGTGAGATGGGTTTAGACCGTCGTGAGACAGGTTTGTTGCTTTGTGGTTGAGGCGTATCAGATGCCTGATCGGAAGGGTCCTTTAGTACGAGAGGAACGAGGACTCGGAGCCACTAGTTTACCAGTTGTCCGACAGGGCAATGCTGGGTAGCCACGCTCCAGTGGATAAGAGCTGAAAGCATCTAAGCTCGAAGTCATCCGAAAGACGAGGCATCTCAGGGGACTCATAGAAGATGAGTTTGATAGACAGCGGGTGTAAGTATCGAGGGTTCGCCCGAGATATTCAGCCCAGCTGCACTAACCCCCCGAGCATTCATCAATTTCTACACACCAATTTTTTAAAATTAAATTAATACAGGGCTCTATTGTGGGCCTCTGTCCAACAGTCATATCAATTCATCAAATTCGAAAGAGAGTTGTGCACGGCCATAGCGAAGGGGTACTACCCGGTCCCATATCGAACCCGGAAGTCAAGCCCTTCTGCGTCATTTCCTGTACTGTGGTGCGAAAGCCCACGGGAACGTTTGTCGTTGTGCCACACTCTCTTTCCTCCCCGCACAAATTATAACGATCATGGGCGTAGCCATGAAATAAGGAAGGAAATCATATGACAATTTCAACTGGAGATATATTGGGTCATTCTCAAGTAGGTGTATACCTTAGTATAGTTGGCAATAATTTATTTTATCCTACTTCCCTTGATAAACCGTCAATTGAAGAAATTCAACAGGTTTTTGATCTCGAAATGAATCCAATGTTAATAGGCGGTTCAGCATTACTTGGTAGCCTTATTTGTGGTAACAGTAAGGGAATCGCTGTAGCTGACATAGCTACAGAAGAAGATTTAGATAAACTTTCTAGCTATGGTGAAATCGTTATATTAGAAAGTGGAGTAAATGCTGCAGGTAATCTCGTTGAATGCAACGATTATGGTGCTGTAGTCAGTAAATCAATCCCCGGTCCTGGTGTTGAGTTAATCGGCGAGATACTTGGGGTGAAAACTGCAAGAGTTAGAGTTGCCGGACAAGATACTGTGGGTTCACTGCTTGTTGCTAATAATAAGGGGATTTTATCACATCCGGATATTACCTCATATGAGGTTAATCAAATCGAGTCCGTAATGGATGTACCAGTCATGGTAGGAACTGTATGTTTTGGTTCACCATATGTTGGGGCAGGTTGTATCGCCTCTGATAACCAGGCATTAGTCGGTTCGGGTTCCACTGGTCCCGAATTAAACCGTATAGAAGATGCATTAGGTTTAATCTGATTATATCGCAGTGGGTGCTACGTGATCATCATCTTTATTCTCACTTTTCCTCACTCTATTCCATACATTCTTCATTAGTAATTCATGATGTAATTTGCAATAATGGAATCTTTTGTATGCTTCTCTAAATGAGTATGCTTTATTTCCAGTTGCAACTAGGAAACCTTCTGGAGATAAGCGGCTAATATTAATCCCAATTTCGGAACAATCACTATAATCACAATTACTCATATTTTTTACCACCTAATCATCTTTTCTTGAACTTCTCTAATCATCATTATTCGAATTTTCCGGATCTATTACAATTAACGGCATATTTGCTTCAATGGTGTCTCCAGATTCACAATTTACTTCTATTATTTCTCCCGAAAGAGGTGCTTGTATTTCATTTTGCATTTTCATTGCCTCTAGTATCATTACAACATCTCCTTGCTTAACAATATCTCCGCATTTTACATTCAATGAAACTATTTTCCCTGGTATCGATGATGAGATTTTCCCTGAAAGTTTTCTCTTACTTCCAGATCTCTTTCTTACTTTTAAATTCTGATTTGAAGCTTCATCATCTATTTTTATTGAAAAACTATGTCCTTCTATTTCAACATTCCAATATTCTCCATCTCGGTCTATAGCTACCTCAAATTCTTCACCATCTACCACGACTTTTCTTCTTTCAGCCATAATCTCACCTTGAAGTACTTCTTTTAGAATTCGATCTAAATAAGTTTCTTCTACCTATCAATGTCCTTCTGTGATCAATTGACCATTCTTTGCCTCTATCCCTATGATTTGATGGTGTTAAGTATTCACCACTGGATGAATGCAAGATTACAACTGCAATCGCAACTCCCCTGAGGAAGTCTTTCCTATCTTTTTTTCCAACCATTTAATCCCTCAAAGTGGTATGTTCCCATGTTTCCTTGCAGGGCGACTTTCTTCTTTTTCTAAAAGCGCTCCTAATGCTTTTGTCAAAACTTTCCTAGTATCTCTTGGTTTTATGACATCATCTAGGTAACCTAACGCTGCAGCCTGATAGGGATTGGCAAAAGTTTCATTGTAATCCTCAACAAGTCTCTCCCTTTCTTGTTTAGGATTACCAGCACTATTAATTCTCCTTTTATGGATTATTTGTACAGCACCATCTGCACCCATTACTGCAAGTTGAGCGCTTGGCCAAGCAATGTTGTAATCCCCTCTTATATGCTTTGATGACATTACGTCATAAGCCCCTCCATATGCTTTCCTTGTTATTACTGTGATTTTTGGTACAGTGGCTTCAGCATAAGCATAGAGTAACTTAGCCCCATGTCGTATAATTCCACCCCATTCTTGGTTTGCACCGGGTAAAAATCCAGGTACGTCAACTAAAGTTACTAATGGTATATTGAAAGCATCACAAAATCTTACAAATCTTGCTGCTTTAACAGATGCATCAATATCTAAACATCCTGCTAAGATTTTCGGTTGATTAGCAACAACTCCTATCGTATGCCCCCCTAATCTTGAGTATCCTACTATTATGTTTGGGGCAAAATCAGCCTGTACCTCTAGAAAAGCTCCATCGTCAAATACTGATTCGATTACATTTAACATGTCATAAGGCTGTGATGAAACTTCCGGAATCAATTCATCTAATTCCTCACAGGTTCTTGCCAATGGATCATTTGTTGGTACAATAGGTGGTTTCTCAAGATTATTTGAAGGTAGTAATTGTATCAGTTCTCTTGC
Organism: uncultured Candidatus Poseidoniales archaeon; assembly: GCA_963990035.1. Taxonomy (GTDB): domain Archaea; phylum Thermoplasmatota; class Poseidoniia; order Poseidoniales; family Thalassarchaeaceae; genus MGIIb-O2. The sequence continues at coordinate 3,646 of CAXDMJ010000028.1, forward strand.
AATTTCTAAGGCGTCCTCGTCATTTTCAGCTGTAAAATGTGTAACTCCTGATTTTGTAGCATGTGTAGATGCTCCTCCAAGATCTTCAAAAGATACTTCTTCATTTGTAACGGTTTTAATGACCTCAGGTCCAGTAATAAACATATGTGATGTTTTATCTACCATGATTACGAAGTCAGTAATTGCGGGTGAGTAAACGGCTCCACCAGCACATGGCCCCATAATTACTGAGATTTGTGGAATAACTCCACTAGCTCTAACATTTCTAAAAAATATTTCAGCATAAGATCCTAGGCTTGCAACTCCTTCCTGTATTCTAGCGCCACCACTATCATTTAACCCTATAACTGGGGCACCAGTTTTTAGAGCCATATCTAATATTTTACATATTTTCAAACCATGCATTTCTCCTAATGAACCCCCATATACTGTGAAATCTTGAGCGAAGCAATAAACTGTTTTTCCATTAATTGTGCCATGACCACAAACCACTCCATCACCTGGGATGACATTCTTATCCATCTCAAAGTCTCTACACCTATGTTCAACGAGTGAATCTATTTCCATAAATGAATTTTCATCTAGTAGTTGGTCTATTCGTTCCCTAGCAGTTAACTTACCTTTCGAATGTTGAGCAGCAATCCTATTTTGACCTCCTCCAGCCTCAGATTGTGCTTTTCTTCGACGAAGGTCGTCGATACGTTCCTTCACGCCTGTCATATGATAATATAGCAATGGAGAGAGACACCCAATTAGCATTGCCTTTGAGCAAACTCCTAATAATTGCTAAATCGGTTGATTGAAATTGTTTGACCTCTGCGATAAGTTTGCTATGGGTATGCGCATTGTTATCGCGAAGCCGGGTCTTGATGGACATGACCGAGGTGCTAAAGTCATTGCACGTGCATTACGTGATGCCGGTCATGAGGTAATTTATACAGGTTTAAGGCGTAAACCTTCTGAAATAGTTCGAGTAATAATGGATGAAGATGCAGTTGCCGTAGGTCTTTCTACATTGTCTGGTGCTCATAATGTACTTATTCCAAAAGTTTGTGAAGAATTAATATCTAATAATATGGGTGAAATAGTAGTATTTGCTGGTGGGATAATTCCAGAAGTAGATCGTGAATTCCTATATTCTTTAGGTGTAAGAGCTATTTTTGGACCTGGTACACAAACTGGTTCAATAATTGACTTTTTAGAAGAAGTATCTGAACGCAAGAAAAATGACTTTGAAGTAGGTGTAGGGGATAATCCTGGGTGGAGATGGGATTGACCATAATTCAACGTATTGAAATGGCCAAAGAGGGTAATAGAAGGGAACTAGGTAAACTTCTTTCATTAGTTGAGTCTGGGGTTAAATTACCTCATAACAAATCTAATCCATGGGTTTTAGGTGTAACCGGTCCACCAGGTGTAGGTAAATCTACATTGATTGGTGTAATGATTGAAGAGTGGGTAAATAGAGGTGAAAAGGTAGCCGTATTAGCAGTCGACCCCTCATCTCCGAAAAGTGGCGGTGCATTACTTGGAGATAGAATGAGGATGTCTTCAGCTGACTCTAGTCAGTCAGTGTTTGTACGTAGTCTGGCAACTCGTAATCATCCTGGTGGCTTAATACCATTTTTAGATCATATGATTAATTTATTAGGATTATGTGGTTGGTCAAGGATTATTATTGAAACAGTAGGTGGCGGACAATCTGAGATTAGGATAGTGGCATTTGCAGACAGAGTAATGTTAGTTGATGGCCCAGATAGAGGGGATATTATTCAGGCTGAAAAAGCAGGAATTATCGAATTAGCAGATTTAATAGTTATCAATAAATCAGATTTACCGAGTGCACAGAATGCTGCAAATTCTATTAAAAAATCATTCGATTACTCAAACAATAATGATAAGTCAGTTGTTTTAACTTCAGCTCTCAATAAAACAGGGATATCCGAGTTAATAGAATTAGTTGAGTCATTAGAGGTGAATCAAGAAAGAAACTCTCTTCGTATCAAAGAAAGATTACTTTCTGCATGGGATTTTTCACTTCTTTCTAACCCATCTCTCAATGATATATTATTAGACCTAGAGTCAGGAACAATAAACCTTGATGAGGCGTTAAGTAGACTAAAATAATTATTTTAAGTAGGTGAATTAATGAGTGAGCAGAATATTCCAATCGATATAGATCATGCTAAACATTCAGTCGGAGGATTAGGTGGACATTTCTTCAGAAGGTTTACTCATGTAATAATGGCTTTAATACCAATAATCTATTTTACTAGAGGTGAACAAATTTCAGATGTATTTTCATTAACTCCTAATGAGTTTGTTATGTTTGCTTGTTTTATTTTGATATTTCTCGAAATGATAAGGCTATACTTCGGTATAATTATTGTTGGTCAGAGGGAGTATGAAGCCAAACAAATTTCAGCTCTCGCATGGGGGGCATTTGCTGTTTGTCTTGCTCTCTTATTATCTCCTGAGTCTGATTCTTCTGAAGGTATGATGTCAGGAATCTATGCAGCCCCTTTAATTTGGGGATTGACTTTTGTCGATCCTATTATGGGTGAAATAAAACGTTCTAAAAGTGGCCTTAAGGCTGCAATAATCGGTGGTTTGATTGCGTCTTACATTATTTGGCTAGGTAGTTCTTACATGTTAGGTACACCTATATTAGCATCAATAATTTTAGCACCATTAACCGTTTTAGGCGAATTGCCGAGTGTTAAATGGATCGATGATAATGCCACAATGATTCTTCTACCATTGACAATATTATTAATCATTGAACCTATTCTTTAGTCGTTATAGCGTCATCTTTACATTCTTCTTGTTACTCGAAGGAATGATAAACATGGATGATGATGAAGAAAATAGAACTACCGGCTCGTCACTTTCTCAGAATACATATGTGATGGTTTGGGTCATAGCCTCTATAGCATCTTTAGCTATATTCGTAATATATTTCTAGTTCTTTGGTAAATGACTAGTCTTTAAATAGCACTAAACAAAGGGTATATCATGTGTGGTATTACTGGAATATTAGGTAATGGCGATAAATCTATTGTTAGTTCAATGGCATCTTGTTTATCGCATCGAGGCCCTGATGGATTCGGTAATTTCGAATCAGATTTAGGTAGAGGGAGTATTTGTTTGGGTCAATCCAGATTAGCAATATTAGATCTCAATGGTTCATGGCAACCTATTAAATCCGAACATGGATGTGTTCTAATCCAAAATGGAGAAATATATAATCATCAAAAGATTCGAGAATCAATACCAAACTATCCTTGGCAAACATCTGGTGATGGCGAATCTATTCTTTCCTTACATAGATTACATGCTTACAATAATAAAAAATCATTATCTACTCCCGAAGGTCAAAAGGTTGGCGAACTATTTCGAACTAAGGACGCAGATAAAAAAGGTAATAATGCTGAAAAACATAAATCATGGGTATCTAAATTAGATGGAGTCTGGGGTTTTGCAATTTGGGATCCTTCCAAGCGTGAATTGATACTTTGTAGAGACCCAATGGGAGTAAAACCACTTTTTAGGACATTATTACCCGATGGGACATTATTATTTGGTTCAGAAATAAAATCTTTTTATGGACATCCTGATTTCATTGCTAAACCTGATATCAATGCTCTCGCACTACGATTAGCATATGAGTATCCTCTTGATTACACTACATTATTTTCAGGTGTGACATCCGTTGCTCAAGGTTCAATAGAAACTTGGTCTCTAGATTTAGATGGGAAAGCAGTACTTACAGGGGTATGCAGATATACTCATGATGAAATATCTCCTGATAAACATTGGAATCCTAAATCGAATGCTAAGAGCCTTTTAGATGGTCTTTATTCTAGTGTAGAGGATAGAATGATGTCCGATACACCAATTGGAATAGTTCTTTCTGGTGGTTTAGATTCTAGTCTATTAGCAGTTCTTGCTCAACAAGCTGCTAATTCTAGTGGTAAACCAGTTCCTGAATGTTGGACTGTAGCTGGGGGTGAGGATAATCCTGATATGGTTGCAGCAATTGATTTAGCATCACATTGTGACTTAAATCATCATACTATGATAATTAATCAGGAAAAATTTTGGAAAACATTACCTAATTTTATATGGAGTGGGGAAGACTTAGATGTTTCAGTATTATTTTGGCAACCATTATTTGAGAAAATGTCTAAGAAAGTAAAAGTTGGAATTTGTGGGCAAGGTGCTGATGAATTACATGCTGGGTACTCGAGATATAGAGATTTATCTCAACATGCTAAATCAATAGATAATCGATTATCATTGATTGGTGATGTTTCTATTGATGAGAAAAGTATGGGGTTAGGTCAACCATGGATAGATGATAACTTTTCAGCCAAAGATAACTTCTCTAACCTTGGAGATACTCTGCAATTTGAACTGGACAGAGGTCAGTTAACAAATTTTCAACTTAGATTGGGAGATCGACATAGTATGGCCTTTGGTTTAGAAACTCGAGTGCCATTTTTATCTCAAAAACATAGGGATGATTCTCATAAAATACCATTTGAATGGAAAATTAGTGATACAAATGAAAAAATGGCTCTTAGAGCAGCAGCTAATTTAACGAATTTACCAAAAAGTATCATTAATCGTCCAAAGATTCCGGCTGGAACCTCAACAACCCCCAAGATACTAGGTGGATTAATTTCTGAATTAACGCCCCATGCATTAGAATGGGCCAAAGAATATGGTCGTTTGTCACCTATTTTAATTGATCAACCAGATATGGCAATTGGAATCAGACTTTTCCATGCATTACATTTTACAGATTATTCTAATGGACTAAGGAAAGGTGATGTAATGGATTTAGTTGATGATGTAAGCGATTGGAATAATCTTTGATTTTCGTGATTATTCACTGTCTGATGAATTTTCTCCAGATTCAACTTCTACGCCTTCCATACCAACAATTTCATAGTTTGAAGGAAATAATGCGATTACAACTCCTCCCACTATACAGCCCAGTGCCATGTAAAATTCGCCTTGTACCATCATTAACTCCAAACCTATTACTACAAGTAAAAGACCACCAAGATTTGAGATCCAAACCAAAGATTTGAATGTCGAGAGAGATACTCCTTTACTATTTTCAGTTCTCTTTGGTCCAAACTCTGCTCCAAATCTTAACGGTTCTTCTTCTTTCATATTATCACCTATTAATCATTATTATCGCATCAGTGGGGCATGCTAGTACACAAAGTTTGCATCCAGTACATGGGTCCCTCAACACTCTAGCTTTTTTATTAACCTCAATATTCATTATTGGGCTAGCTAATGGCTTATTGTAAAGTTCTATAGCATCATCATCACAAACTATAGTGCATTGGTCGCAACCAATGCATAGTTCTTCCTTAATCCAAGCAACTGTTTCAGCTCCTCCTTTAATCGAAGCCATTTCCCCTGCTTTTAGTGTATTCAACATAATACGTATTCTACTCTGTTGTTTTTTACGACGTTCGGATACCTCTGATGCGTCCGTCATGATGCTTGCGAGTGAATCATTCTACTCAATACTATGTTTCTAATAGTCAGATTAATTTCTAACCCACCACGCCACTAAACATATGGGTGACGTTGAGCCTCAAGTTATTTGGTGGAAAGACTCTATGGTATTGTTAAGTCTATTATTGCCATTTTCATTATGGCTAATCATGTATTTATTCATATCTCTAGAAATAGCCTGGATATCATTGCCTTGTGGAGCCCTAGTTGGTTTTTTTCTTTGGTTAATTGCTCTCGGTTATGAGAATCCTCGAATGGCTAAATTTACAATAATAGGTGTTGGGATAAATTTCATTCTAGCATCTTTGTCTGCATACTATGCATTCATTGCTTAATTATTGATTCTTGGCATTAACTTGCCTAGCTAAGAATGATACCACGTCTAATATTTCGAAATCGTGTGTAGGGTCGCCTTCGAATTTTAGGCACTCGAAGTGACTTACGCATTTAGGGCAGGATGTAAGCATAATATCTGCTCCAGTTGCCTTAACTTCATCGAATCTTTGTATTCTTAAAGACCGGCTATTTTCATTACAAGACATCATACTTGATACTCCACAGCATAAACCATCTTCTTTTGTATGTTCCATCTCTACCAAATCCACTCCTTCAACGGCTTGTACTAACTCTCTCGGTTCATCATAGATATTCATCTGTCGTCCTAATCTACATGGGTCATGATATGTTACTGTAAGATCTTCTTCAGATTTTAAGTTCATATCAAATCCATTTTCAATTAGATATTCTGTAGTATGCATTACTTTCATATCTTCTAATTCATAATCCATTGCAAAAGTCTTGAAACATTCTGCGCATGATGTGACTAATGTATCAATCCCTGATTCGCCTAATTTCTTCTGATTATAAGATTTAAGTTTATCAAAAACTTCATTCATACCTTGCCATTTTTGATCATGTCCGCAACATTTCAAGAAGTCTCGGCCTAAGTATGTGACTTCTGATCCCATATCTTCGAACAAAGTAAATGCAGCAGTAGTAGTATCTCCTAGATTCATTGTTCCTTCATTTACATGGCTAAATATCATCTCTTGGTCGATATAGTCTACACAACCAGGATAATATCCTACATTTGAGTCAAGAGGATATTCTTCCACACTAATGAATGCTTCATCTGCATCTTCTTCAGCTTCTGCTGCAAGTACTGCTTGCAAAACTGTGTGCGGTATTTCAGTTGCTGGCGGACCACCTACAATCAAACTCCTTCTAATATCAACATATGAATCATAGTCAACTAATTGAGGGCAAGCATTTGTACATGCAGTACATGTTAAACATGAATATAGTGGGACTCCGTCATCTTCATTGTTCCATGAATTATAAATTATGTTAAGTTTGTCTCCTGCATTAAATAATCTTACTGGACATGCGTCATCGCATAAATCGCATCCATAACATTTGTTCATTTCCCACTCATACCCTCGAGCCATACTTCTCATAAGCATGAATACCATTGCTCCAACACCTAAGCAAGGTATGAATAGTGAATAGATTAATTTAGCATCAAGACTTTTTGGATTTTTATGATATGTGGGGTTATCTACCATGAGTTGAGTCAATTCTGTTGTCTCTAGATCTGAATCAGATCTCAGAAGAGCAGTACCATCCTCATCCAATAGAAGTGGTTGGTAAACAGTAGCAGAATAGTCAGTTATCATACTTACTGATTCATTTACTTCATTGCTGGTTGTAGTATATTGCAATGTATATGATTTTCCTGGTTCTAAGTACATTGTAGTTGATGAACATGAACCTTCTTCAGTACTCCATAATACCTCGTTATTAGAATCAATTAGTGTTAGACTCTGTGAGTGTATTCCCGCTGCTCTTACGGTAGTCCTGAAATTACAGCCAATATCTGCTGGGACCATCCCTATACCAAAATCTTCTACATCGAATACTAAAGTATCTGTAAGGGTAATTTCTTCATCTCCTGAATTACCTGTATAAGTTAGATCTCCTTTTGCAGAATTCCTACCCATCTCTGGAACTGAATGTTCATTGGCTCCTGAATAATCCATTATTACCTGTTTAGTTGGTTGATATATCCCCCAATCAACCCAATGAACTGCTGGAAGTATACAGAAATCATCAAAATCTTCTCCATGAGTTAATGTTTCCCAAAGGAGTAAATCGGAAGAATCTTCATATGGTAAACATTCATCTGCCCATTCTCCCCATGAATTGCCCTGTTCAGTATGAATTAGAGTATCTGATGGCTGTGTTCTTAGTTTATCTAATTCACTTACTTCATCCATTGCCCCTAAACCTCCATAGTCCCAGAATCCTGATTCATAAATTGGCCAAGTTAATGCGCATATTAGGAATGCACCAACTGCTGAGCCAATAGCGATTTGTCTTCCAATATTCGGAGTTAATCTCGCACCTAAAGTGTTTAAACCAAATTTCCTAACTGCGAAATAAATTACTGCAAATATGAAAATCCCAGTTAATACCCAAGGTATTGCATTAAATATTTCTGCAGTCCAAGGCTGTTGTCTGCCACAGAATAAGTATCCATGAGAATCAGACCAACAATAATTGCTCAAATCTTTCGCATATAGTTCTAAGAATATATTGATTGAGAAAACTGAGATAAACCAAACATGCGCTAAGTAAACTGCTCCAGCTGTTGCAAACCAAGGGTCTTCTACGCCTCTCTTTTCTCTTCCTGGTAAAAATGGAGGTAATGCCAACAGTCCAACTGGTATCCCAGTTATCGCTGCACCCCACCAAGCTGCATTCCAGAATATATATTCCGCACCAAAAAAAGCACCTATAGGGCCCGCTGGTATAGTGAATGCAGGTAGGTATTCTCCCCACCTAAGATAACCATAAGAAAATAATACATACCAATCTGGGAATACGAATCCTGCTTGAGCGAAAGGATCCGCGGCACTATGTAATGGAGGAGGTATTAACCAGCAATAAAATGCTAATGTAGAGACCATGGATGCTAAGATTATTGTATCTCTCAGTACCTCTGATGGCCAGAATGGATGTCCCATGTGCGGTCTTCTTCTTTCTTGGTCTCCTTCGACTAGACCATCTCTTTCGCTGACATATACGTCTGCAATTCTACCAAATCTCTCAATTATTCCCATTTACAAAATCTCCTAATGTGGCTCTGCAATGCCTTGAACCCATACAATAAATAAATGAGCAATGATTAATGTAGTAACTATTACTGGGAGAATGAATACATGCAAAAAGTACATTCTAGTAACAGTTTGACCTGATAATGAAGTTCCAGCAAACAGTGCCTTAGCCATCCAACCTCCAATCAAAGGCGTAGATGTAGCCATATTTATTCCAATTGTAGCAGCTCCAAATGCTAGGCTATCCCACGGTAATAGGTAGCCTGAATATCCAAAGAAGATAGTGAAAAACATTAATGCCACTCCAATTAGCCAATTTAATTCACGTGGGTTTCTATAAGCTCCAGTGAAGTAAACTCTACACATATGTAAAAATACTGATGCAACCATGAAGTGAGTTGCCCAATGATGTATAGATCTAATGATGTATCCAAATGGTAGTTGAGTCATTATGAATTCCATAGATGAATAAGCTGGTGTGGGGTCTCCTTCACCTCCTGGGACATAGTACAAACCAAGCACAGTTCCAGTAATGACTAATATAACAAAGGCAAGGAATGAGATCCCGCCTAAACAATATAGTGGGTACCAATACCAAATTATCCTCAGTTTATATTTTTCTGCATGAGTCAATGGCATCTGTCTGTGCATACTATGGTAGGCATTGCGACTCATCCCCCAATAATCTTGAATTCTAAATCTAGTATCTAGCCAAGAAAATGCCCACAAAAATAATTTTTCAGCAAGACCCATTCCTGAAGCACTAGTCTCTACTGCTCTTAGAATATCTTTGCGTGGTAGATCTTCTCTCTCTTTACGTAGAGTGAATGCTACTAAAACAACCACTATTGCTATAAAAAGCCATAAAAACCAGAATTGTATCATATTTAAAACCTCACGAACAGTATGCATACCAGTCTACGAATTCTGGTAATGCTTCTATCATATCTCCATTTAATACGAATGGTACTAACGGCATCCCATTAGGTGACGGGCCTCCCACTCTTTTGATTCCAATATAGTTGAATGGCGTACCTCTACCCATACTATTTTTTTCGATTGCAGTCGGATCAAATCTGCTGGAGTGGCAAATACAAAATAATTTATTCCCTCCTGATTCAGTACCTCCTGCTTCCCAACTATCGTTTGTATAATCATTAGTTACAAGTTGCCAACCCGGTATACAACAAAGATGTGGACATCTTGAGAATACTATGATTAAATTATCATGTATTGAAAGAGATGCATATTCTGGTTTTTCATAAAGTTCATATCCTGAACCTACGTATTTCCCTCCTGAGTTATACCCTTCAGTATATTGGAATCTTGGTTTATTAGATGCTAGAACTGTGTCTTTATTCTCATTATCTGGTACGTAAACTACGTTTACAGGCATACCTGACCAAACACCTTGAGCTCCTGTCATTCCAGTATTGCTATTCGCAGCAGCTTGTACAAATGCATCGTAACTCATCGGTTCAAGGTGACTGTCGCCGTACCAGACTGTGTCCTCAGCGCCAGTTGGTACCCAAAATCTAACTGCTGAATCTCCTCCTGACGCATCTGCCTGACCCATTAGTAATGCTGCGAACCCAATGCTTCCTAGACTCGCCATTGTAATGCCTCCCGCTGCGGTATTGAATGAGTACCTAAGGAAATCTCTTCTATCTATTAACTTAGATTTCTCTCCATTATCTTCTTCATTTCCAGACAGTGGGCGTAATCTAAAATTCCTACTCATATTCACACCTCATATTTTTTCCAACCTTCTGAATTCTTAGGAGTAATGTACTTATTTCTTCTATGTTTTATTATGACAATATCTGGCATTACAAATCTTAGGTAAATGATACCCATGATAATTAGAGTAGTCAAAGTCATAGCTAAAAATAGTGAAAGAAGTTGTTGATCCCATTGGTTATAGAGCCCATAGCTTAGCGAACCTGCCCAGAATAATGTCCAAAGAACTCCCCATATCCCTACAAGTACAACCATGATAGATTCACCTGCAGGTGATATACTCGATCTTACTATGGTTCCTGCAGTAGGTTCATTGAAGACTCCATGATCTATGGCTGAAATATAATTCTCTTCGCTTAAATCAACCCCCTCCAATGCAGTTCGAGCGTCTTCTATAGAGACTTCCCCTGATTTTACTTGCTTGAGTAATAAAAGTACGACATCATCTCTCATATTTGGTCACCTCTTCTTTCATGCTTAATCCTCAATCTCAGTAGATTTGATCGTCCAGTATAATTTGCTGAAAATCCATATCTTAAGAAAAATCCACAGAAAACAATTACTATTATTACAGCGAAGAATCCTAGTAAACCAAGCCAGTGCGCCCTGAGTGCAGCTCCCATGTGGTGTAAATCTACTTGGGTTTCAGCAGGTGCAGGGGGATTGATATCTCCATTCCCTGAAAATACTGTACGTGTTTTTTCATTGTCATTCCCCTCATCGAGAGTCATAGTCAATCGATTCCACCTATCTAATGCTGAAGGTATTTCGTCGCCATTAACTGTATTTCCAGAAATCCAGAATTGTACTGGGCCTGTTCCACTTTCTGGTGCAGTCCATATCAGGTACCATGTCCTATCGTCTGTCTTGGATCCAGAATTTGTATGTGTTAGGCTATCTAACTCTTCTTCCCAGTTTTGCACGTCAGATTCTGAGCCCTCTCCTGGACTAAGAGTTCCTTCAGATACCTTCATAGAAAATCCTCCCGTTTGTTCGCCACCGATTTCAGCTCCACCGATTAATTGTAAGGTCATAGCATATGATTTTCCTGATTCATAATGATAAGGTACATGGTCTAACACAACTGTTACAGAATTATCTGGTTCTTCGGCATGACATGTGCATCCCGATAATGCAACATCTCCCTTCCCTTCGGGATCTCCACCTATGCCGGTGTGGTAAGCTTGGGTAGAGGTGGCTAAAAATAGCGCTACAACGGTTAAAATCAAGGTGCGTCGTGTTACGAGATTGATGCTACTCATAGTCTCTCACCAATGGATGTGTCTCGCCACCTTAGCGAAGGATATTAACGTTCCAGTTAGACCTCTTCCAGAGTATTGGTTTCATTCTCTTTTTTTGAAAGGCTGCACTTAAAAAACCTCAAACCAAAAGTTGTGTTGCATAAGGTGTATGACGAGCCCCCCTTGGAAGAATATTTACAATCTATCAGAGAGTCAACTAAAGGATTTAGACGAGGCAGAAAATTCAATTGAAATGATGGATTTAGGTAAGGCTGAATCTCTACTATTGAAAATGAAAAAAGAGACTCCCAATTGTGTCCCAGTTTTGAATGTCCTAGCACATATGTATGGTCGGCACTTGTCTGATTTCGAATCAGCCGTTGAACATTATACATCAGTTCTTGAAATCGAACCTGACAATGCTTGGGCTAGGGATGAAAGACGTAAATATAGTCGGTATTTAACCTATGATTGAAGTATGTCTAAACACTAGTTATGGCTCAAAGGTGTATGGATCAAGGCGCTCTGCTTGTTGTAGGCGTAGGTGGTCTAGGTTGTCTTTGGGCTGAAAGAGCACATTCACGTTGTTCAAGATTCTCAGATTTACTATTAATTGATGCTGATGAAAAAACGTTCACTGGCTCACCTGAAGCTCATTGCCTACATCTCGATGCCTCAGGGGAAGCTCGTGGTGCTGCTGCATTACCAATGTTAGCGAAACATCGGTTAAAAGAAGGTATTAGCGATGTTCAGCCATTAATCGATAATGCTGAATTAGTTGTAATATTAACTTGTCTCGGGGGAGGTGTTGGAACAGGTGCCGCTGCAGAATTCGCTGATTTAGCCCGAAAATCTGATTGTATGGTTGTCTCAATTGTAG
>CAXDMJ010000029.1:0-14804 GCA_963990035.1 uncultured Candidatus Poseidoniales archaeon
GAAGGAATTGTTCATCATCAGTTTCAAAAGTAAATGTTGGATAACCCATTACCCCATATCCATAATCTCGACTAGTGCCACAGTTTGGATACAAACCTTGATTTGCATTACGAATTGGTATATCAGAAATATTTGTATTAACATCGTCTCGAATGAAGTGAAATAATTCCCAATCTGATGGTTGTTCAGGCCATCTACCCCATGGATAAAGCATAATCCATACACCTGTATGCATAGTAACATACAAATCTGCGTCAGGAACTACAGTATCCATATAAACCGAGTTTGCAAGAGTTTCGGATTCACTAAAAGCACTGCTTCCTGGTTGGGTAGGATTGTTAGGAGGGCAATTATTCCAATAATGGTCATAATTCCTATTCAAGTCTACTTGATTCACATTCCATCTTGTATCAAGATCATTACCGTCAGCATTCAGCATTATGAGGATATGTAATTCAGTAGTTTTCAATACGTCAACGACATCCTGATTTCCATCAATCCAACCTTCGATATAATATTCTGCGGTTAGGAAAGCCAGTTCAGTTCCTAAATGCTCGTTTCCATGATGCCCACCATCGATGTATACGACTTCTTTCTTATCTCCATCCGGCTTTGCATCAAGACTCCAATCAGAAATACGCAATACCCAGAGATTCCTTCCCATCTCTGTTTGACCTGCACTAATTAAGTCAACAATATCAGGGTGATTATCTGCCCACTCATTGACATCTAGAGTTAAAGTGGCATATGTGTGATACCAATGCTCCTGAATTATATCTGGTTGTCCAACTTGTGCTGTAGCCATTGGAGATACCGAAGTAAAAATCAATGAAGCCAAAACAACGACTACTAGGAAGCGACCCATGTGTTGTCTGCAAGGGTCCCTGCCTAGAATCATTTGCATTTCTAAATTAAGAATTATTCATAGATTCATTGAATTAATTTGGAAACAATAGAATGTATGAATGAAGAAAGTGATTCATGAAAACTATGATAATTAGTTTTTAAAAATAACATATATTAGCATTTAATTCATATCCTAATGAACAAAAAGATTCTGAAATTGACATTTTTAGAGACGATTGTTTGTATAATGGAACGTAATCGCATATCTATGAAAGTCGCCACAAGTGGTTTTATAGGAACTGGAAATATAATGATTATCCCTCTTTTTGAAGGATTAAGCAAATCGCCAAATAATGTAACGACTGGGCTAGAGCGTAGTGCGAGTATTGCTGTAAAATCTGCAATTTCAAGTGAGGCATGGAGTGGTGAAATAGGGGAATCCTTGAGAATATGGTCTAAAAATTGCCAAATAATTCTTCTCGGTCTAGGGAAACAAAAAGATTTGACTACTAAAAAATCTAGAGATAATGGAGCTAAATGTTTCGCATCTCTTTCTAAGAAGCATGGGACGCAAATTGTGATCAGATTTACAACTAGTTGGAAAGTAGATATGATGGCTTCTTTTGCTGAAGGATTTATTCTCCGTGACTATACATTTGAAAAATATCAAAAGAAAGACCAAGAAGATAAAGGCCCTTGGAGCCTGATGTGTCAAACAATAGATAGTTATCAAAAAGATTTGAATATAGAAGTCATAAAATCTTCAGGTATAGCGACAGGAGTTCATCTAGCGCGTGATTTAGGTAATGAACCTGCCAACCGACTTTATCCAGAAGAGTTTGGAAGAAGAGCTCTTGAATGGGCGAAAGGGAAGAAGAATGTAGAAATTGAAGTTTGGGATTATGAACGACTTAAAAAAGAAGGAATGTATGCACTTATTGAAGTTGGAAAAGGAAGTATACACAAACCTTGCATGGTATTTTTCCGTTTAAATCCAGATAAAGAAATTCATTCAAAAGTACCTTGCATTGTAGGAAAAGGAATAACTTTTGATTCTGGAGGGATTTCGATTAAGGGTAGTGCAGGAATGGATGAAATGAAACTAGATATGCATGGCTCTGCAACTGTTTTTGGTCTTTTCCAGGCGCTTCATGCGACAGGATACAAAGGTCGAATTAATGGGATAACATGTATGGCTGAAAATATGCCAAGTGCTGAAGCATATCGGCCAGGAGATGTAATTGACACATACTCTGGAAAAACTATTGAAGTACTAAATACTGATGCTGAGGGACGTAATGTTCTCGCTGATGGACTATGGAAAGCAGGTGAATTGAATCCCTCATATATTATTGATTTAGCTACATTAACTGGAGCAATTGTGATTGCACTTGGTCATGAAGCAACAGGATTATTCTCTAATAATCAATCTTTATCTCAACAGATTAAGAATATAGGAGATGAGGTTGATGAAATTACTTGGCCAATGCCAATGTTACCTGCTTTCGAAAAGCAAATGACTTCATCTAAGATTGCTGATGTGCGTAATCAAGGTAAAGGCCGATGGGGGGGAGCAAGTCAAGCAGCTGGATTCCTAAAACAATTTATCCAAAAAAGAGAAAATAGTGAAGGAGAAAATACAGAGATTCCATGGGCACATCTCGATATTGCAGGAACAGCAGGAATCTGGGGCGGAGAAACTAATGTCACTGTTGGACATGGAGCAACAGGTGTTCAAGTACGTCTCTTACACCGTTTAATTACCTTAGATTAAGAATTAATAGATTCTTGGGGAATAAGTAAGAATGCAATTAAATAAGTAATTGCAAAAGTCCCAGCTGTCAAAAATGTTAGAAGTGAAAATATCACTCTAGAAGTAGTTGAAGATATCCCTAATTTTCTAGCGAAACCTGAACATACACCAAAAATAATTCTATCAGAACGAGGACGATACAAAGGTTTAGCACCAACTTTAATTTGTTGTAAAGATTGGTCTGTCATTGGATCACTCTTCATCAGAATCTATGACTTCAAAATCAGCTTCGACAACGTCTCCATCATTTTCATCATTAGTATCCTCATCATCTGACATTTCTGCAGATGCTGCTTCATATAATTTAGAAGATAAAGCATGCATTAGTTCTTCTAATTCTTGTATCCTGGACTGTATTCCTGATTCGTCGAGATCATCGTCAGAAACTGGTTTATCATCCGTAGTAATCAATGATTCTAATTCCTTGAGTTTATCTAAAACAGGAGTCACTACTTCTTCAGATAGTTTATCTTTGGTTTCATCAATTGTTCTACGAGTTTGATACAAGATACTATCCGCAGTATTCCTTAATTCGACTCTAGTTTTTCTACGCTTATCATCCTCAGCAAATTCTTCTGCATCACTTATCTTTTGTTTGATATCTTCTTCGGATAAAGAAGTTTGACTTTCAATCTTAATAGATTGTTCAGTACCGGTTCCAAGATCTTTAGCAGAAACATCAACTATACCATTAGCATCAATATCGAATGTCACTTCAATTTGAGGTAGCCCACGCGGAGCTGGAGGAATCCCCATAAGATGGAATCTTCCAAGAGTAGTATTGTCATTTGCAAACTCACGCTCACCCTGAAGAACATGGACTTCAACTGCAGGCTGGTTATCAGCAGCTGTTGAGAATGTTTCTGACCTTCTTGAAGGAATTGTAGTATTTCTTTCAATCATAGTTGTCATGATTCCACCTAATGTTTCAATACCTAGAGTAAGAGGTGTGACATCAAGAAGAAGAACATCTGTTACTCCCTCATCACCCACAATTATTCCTGCTTGAAGAGCAGCTCCTAAAGCTACTGCTTCGTCAGGATTAATTCCCTTGAAGGGAGATTTACCAACCTCTGATTCAATAGCTGTTTGAACTGCAGGTACACGAGTAGAACCACCTACAAGAATTACTTTGTCAACATCTCCTTTACCAATTCCTGCATCTTTCATAGCTCTTCTTGTTGGACCCATAGTTCGTTCAACTAAATCAGAAATCAGATCTTCAAACTTAGCTTTAGAAAGTGACAAATCAAGGTGTTCAGGTTGACCATCTTTCATAGTAATAAATGGTAAATTAATTTGAGACATTGAAGTCCCTGAAAGTTCAATTTTTGCTTTCTCAGCCGCTTCTCTCAGGCGACTCATTGCTTGCATATCTTTACCTAAATCAATACCAGAGGTTTTCTTATATTCACTGATGATCCATTCGACAACCACATGGTCAAAATCATCTCCTCCTAACCTATTATCCCCACTTGTTGCTTTAACTTCAATTTGAGGTTGTCCGTCTACTAAATATATTTCTAGAACTGATACATCAAATGTACCACCCCCTAAATCATAAACAAGAATTGTTTGATCTTCGTCTTTATCAACACCGTATGCCAAAGCTGCTGCTGTAGGTTCGTTAATTATTCTTAAAACTTCTAATCCAGCTATTCTTCCAGCATCTTGTGTAGCTTTTCTCTGAGCATCAGTAAAATATGCAGGACATGTAATTACCGCCTGATTGACCTCGCGACCTAGATATGATTCTGCATCAGCCTTTAATTTCTGTAAAATAAATGCCGAAACTTCCTGAGGAGTATAATCATTATCATCGATATTCTTTTTCCAATCTGTACCCATTTCTCTTTTTACAGAAAGGATTGTCCTTTCTGAATTAGTTACAGCCTGGCGTTTAGCAGTAACTCCAACTAGACGCTCACCATCTTTACTAAAGGCAACGACGGAAGGAGTTGTCCTTGACCCCTCGGAATTAGCAATCACTACTGCCTGGCCACCTTCAAGAGTTGCCACACAGCTATTTGTCGTTCCAAGATCTATTCCAATTACAGGTCCACTCATTTTTTTCACATCTTTTTTCAATTATTATTTTAAATATCGAATATTACATCAAGTATGCCATTATTTAGGCTCCAATCTACAATTTTTGAAACAGATTCTGGCAAATCAAATTTTCTGAAGGGTCGGAGTTGAGTTTTTTTCATTAATTGAAGAACAGTTCCTCCATCAATTAAGTTAAGTTCTATTTCTGATTCAATAATATCTAATTGTCTTGAAAGATCAATAGTTGCATACATTCTATCATTATGAATATGGATGTCGGCTTGGAGAAGTTTATCCTCAACTTCATCATCATTTTCTAATTTAGCATTTACTACAGGAGTTGGATTATTTACTTGTACATTAATCCCAATATCTCGGAATAATTTAGAGATTCCTTCAGGTCCATTGAGCATAGATTCCATTGTTCGACGAAATTCATCAGGGTCGCCATTTATATCGATTTTTAGGTCTTTATTAGCCATTTTTTCAGGGTCTAAACCAATTTTTTCAAATTGTTCACGGACCTGAGTCATCATATTCTGAAGCATAGACATATCTATTGGCATTCCCATTTCACTAAACATTTTCACCATCTCCTTGAGCATCTGCTCTTCCCAATCATCTCTACCGGCGTCATCCATAAATACCACTACTCAACTTGAGGTTGTATAGTACGAGTCCCCTCTCCTTTATCAACCTCTCGCAAATAATTTCTGATTATTCATAGGCAGTTTACAAAGAAATTTATTACAGCCACTAGGAACGGTTTCAAATCATGTTAGTTAGTCGCACCGCTTAGATGGCAGATGAGGAACACGAGGTTGCTTTAGAGGATACTGACCGTATCCATGGCCGTACGGCATTAGTTCGTAATGTTGCTGCAGCTGTATCTCTGTCAAATGCAGTACGTTCAACTCTGGGCCCAAGAGGACTTGATAAAATGTTAGTCAATGAAGCAGGAGATGCCACTGTTACTAATGATGGAGTTACTGTTCTCGAAACTGCAAGAGTAGAACATCCTACAGCCAATTTATTAATTGCATCATCGAGTTCCCAAGATAAGTCCGCTAGAGATGGTACAACTACTACTGTAATATTAATGGCGGAAATGTTACAAAATTCTCTGGAGTTAGTTCGATCGGGAGTTCACCCATCTTTAATTATCAATGGATACAGGATTGCAAATGAAGAAGCGCTAAATGAGTTGGATTCAATCGCTCGTATAGCTACAGATAAAAAATTGAAAAGATCTGTAGTTAGAACCTCTCTTCAGGGGAAAATAGATCATCTACTTTCATCACATTTGACAGAATTAGCACTCAACGCTGCAGAAGCCTTGGTTGGTGAAGAAGGTGGTAATGATTTGGAAAGATTGAGAATTAAAAGAGTACAGGTTTCAGGAGGGAAAGCATTGGACAGTAAACTTGTACCTGCCTTATTTCTAGCAAAAACAAGAGTGGATCAGAATACACCTCAATTTTCTAAAGGAGGAGGTATTGCCATCCTAGATGGTGCTCTAGAAAATCAAAAATTAGAATTAGAAGCTCAAATAGAAGTGAATGACTTAGGAGTCATGAAAGAATTTCACGAGCGAGATAATAATAATCTTCAAAATATGGTTGATCACCTATGCAATTTAGATTTAGATGTTTTAATAGTCAGGGATGGTATTGCTGATGAGGCAATCTCTATGTTAACAAAAGTAGGAATTACTGCATATAGAAGATTTGAAAGAGATGATCTAGAAAGACTCTCAAGACTAACTGGTGCAAATATCGTTAGAGATGTTCAAAGAATTAGTAAAAATGACATCGGAAGTTATTCTTCACGCACAGAAGAAAAAATTGGTTCAGTGAATTATACTAAAATCGAAGGAGATTTAGGTGGAGCAATGACAATGATTTTTAGAGGTTCGACACCAGAGATAAGAGATGAGGTAGGTAGGGCTTTTGATGATGCACTAGGTGTCAGCCATAGATTAACAAAAGAAAATAGAATACTCCCAGGTGGAGGCGCTACACAAACTCATCTGGCTAGAAAATTAAGACAATTTTCAACTACACAATCTGGAAGAGAACAGATGGCAATAGAAGCATATGCTGCAGCATTGGAAATTGTTCCAAGAACTTTAGCGGAAAATGCAGGTTTCGACCCAATAGATACTCTTTTGACTCTTTCAGCGGCTCAATCAAAGAATGGAGAAAAAGGTTCATGGATAGGTGTCAATGGAATTTCAGGTGAAGTTATGGACATGTATGAGGAAGGTATATTTGACCCAATATTTGTAGCAAGACATGCAATTACAGGGGCTACCGAAGCTGCAATTAGTGTACTAAGGATTGATGACGTACTATGGGCTAAACAAGGTCCGGAAACACCAGATTGGAGTAATCAAATAGATGATAATTAAATTATCAAGAAAGGTTTTCAATCATATCCTCGACTATTTCTACTAAGTCAAAACTAGGTTCCCAATTCCAATCATTTCTTGCAATTTCATCATCAATCGAGTCAGGCCAAGAATCGGCATAATTTTGACGGACATCGGGCTTATAATTACAGATGAAATTAGGAATATGTTTTTTGATTTCTGAAGATAAATCTTCAGCACAAAATGATAAACCCGAAATATTGTACCCACAACGTGCAGAGCTAAGAGTTTCGAGTGGCGCATCCATTAACGATATTGTCGCCCTGATTGCATCATCCATATACATCATAGGAAGTGTTGTATCCCCATTTAGAAAACAATCATATGATTTTTTTTCAGATAATGCAGCATGAAATATATCTACTGCATAATCCGTAGTACCTCCACTTACTTGTGATTTCCAAGAAATTAGTCCAGGGTATCTGATGCCTCTGACATCAACTCCATATTTTTTCCAGTACAACATACCCATAATCTCACAATCAACTTTGGTTTGGCCGTACTTAGTTGTAGGATTTAAAGCAGTAATTTGAGGAGCATGTTTTGGTGCATCAGGACCAAATACAGCAATTGATGAAGGAATAAAAACACGAATGCCATATCTTCTCGCTGCATCTAATATATTTCTTGTACCATTGACATTCACTGATTCACATAACTCAGGATTTTCTTCACCCTTTGCAGAAAGAATTGCTGCTAAATGAAAGATAGTTTGAATTTTCTCTTTTTCAATTAATCTCAATAAATCTTCATTATTTAAGACATCGAGGACCGAAAATGGGCCGTTTAAGACGCTAGAATGATCTGAGACATCTCTAATATCACTGGCTAAGACCATATTGGGACCATAGATTTCCCTTAGGCATTCTACTAAATCAGTACCAATTTGTCCGAGAGCTCCTGTGACCAGTATTCGTCTTCCCGCCAACACAGACATTAGTTGACCGAAACGATGGAGATACTTAGACTTAGCAAAGAGTATTTTATGGGAGCCATCGAAGGAATGTTGATAGGAGAGATACGTTGGCTTCAAACCCCGTTGATTGAATGAAGTATGTAGTTGTCACGGGTGGAGTCTTGTCAGGACTAGGGAAAGGAATAACAGCGAGTAGCATAGGAGTATTGCTAAAATCTGCTGGACTGAGAGTCACTTCAGTGAAAATTGATCCTTATCTTAATTGCGATGCGGGGACTATGTCTCCCTTTGAACATGGAGAAGTCTATGTTTTAGATGATGGTGGAGAAGTTGATTTAGATTTAGGAAATTATGAAAGATTCTTGGATATTTCTCTGACAAAAGATAATAATATAACAACTGGAAAAGTATATCAGTCAGTAATTGAGAGAGAAAGAAGAGGAGATTATCTGGGTAAAACTGTTCAAGTCATACCTCATATCACAAATGAAATTCAAGAATGGATTGAAAGAGTCGCTGAGACACCTAGTGATGGAAGTGGAAAAACTCCAGATGCTTGTGTAATTGAACTAGGTGGAACTGTAGGGGATATCGAAAGTGCTCCTTTTGTGGAAGCTCTAAGGCAATTTCAGTTCAGAGTAGGGGAAGAAAATATTTGTTTTGTCCATGTTAGTTTAGTACCAGTTATGGGACCAGTAGGCGAACAAAAAACTAAGCCTACTCAGCATACAGTGAAAGAATTGAGAGGATTAGGAATAATACCTGACATTCTTGTTTGTCGATCAGAACACCCATTAGATAATGATACAAGAGAAAAATTAGCTGCATTCTGTCATGTTTCTCCAGAAGCAGTTGTTTCAGCACATGATGTTTCGAATATCTATCGTATCCCAATACTTCTAGAAGAACAAGGAGTAAGTGAAGTTCTGGCTAAAGAAATTGGATTTGTATTACCTAAATCAAGACCACTCCTTGAAGATTGGATTGCAATGGCAAATACTGTAGATAACCTTGAGGAAGTGATTAAAATTGCTATGGTAGGGAAGTACACTGGACTTTCAGACTCATATCTAAGCGTAATTAAAGCATTACAACATTCATCATATGAGGTGAATCGAAAATTAGAGATAAATTGGATTGAGTCCGAAAGTCTGGATGTAAAGAAACTAAACGAAGACCCAGAAAAATACTCTGAAGCTTGGGAAACTCTGAAATCTGCTGATGGGATACTTGTACCAGGAGGATTTGGTATCAGAGGTATCGAAGGAAAAATAAAGGCAGCAGAGTATGCAAGAGTGAATAAAATACCATTCCTTGGAGTATGTTTAGGATTACAAATTGCAACGATTGAATTTTGTAGAAATGTATTAGATATGAAAAATGCTAATTCTACGGAATTTGACGAAGATACACAACAACCGGTAGTCGTATTCATGCCTGAAATATCTAAAACACATATGGGTGGAACAATGAGACTTGGTACAAAACCAACTCCATTCTTAGTCGATGATTGTAAAATCAAGAGGTTATATGGTAACCAGCCATATGTTGATGAAAGACACAGGCATAGATATGAAGTCAATCCTGAATTGATAACTCAAATAGAAGATGCAGGACTAATATTTGTAGGTAAAGATGAAACTGGTCAGAGATGTGAGATTATGGAATTAAACGATCACCCATACTATGTAGGTACACAATATCACCCTGAATTTAAATCAAGACCAGGGAAACCGAGCCCTCCATTCCTTGGACTACTTATGGCGGCTTCAGGTCAAGAAATATAATATCTACAATATAATTAATCAACTACTAATGGTAAAACTCTTGTCGTCCTATATCCTTGTAGTACCTTAAGATATTTTTTTGCTGCAAACTCTCTATCTAAATCTGTATCGCCAGTCTCTATACGCAAACGACGTACAGATAGTAACTTAGCAGGCGTTACTACACCAAGAATATTATTTACTGTTATTACTTTAAGAACATCAGGGGAAAGTTGCAAATTCCCTCGTCCAATTAAGAAACCCTGTCCACCCATAGGGGAAAGAAGGAGAGTTAATTCTCCATTATGAGATGATAATAAATCTAATAATTGCTTTTCATTAAGATCAGTTCCAATCTGTTTTGAACCAAGTGAAGCATCTATTCCAAGTACTGAACCCTGAAAACCCACCATATTTGATATAGTTCTAAGAGTCCCTCCCGAACCCCAAATAATTAGCCTATTATCATCAATTAATATATCTCTAATATGATCTGCCAAGCCCTCAATTATTTCTTCTTCACCTGTAGCCTCAACACGCATTTTTGCACCTTGCATCCATCTAGGCGAGGCAGGAGTTTTAGCTTCAGCATAAAGGCGTACTATCCATTCGCCGTTCCGATATTTCTCCTCATCAAGATCAAGAACTTCTGTACTAGATATCAATAAATCACCATTTAACCATGCAGATAAAACCTCTGCACCAGCTTTCGGAGAGGATGCGAAACAACCGGAATGCATTTTCACACCACAAGGTATCCCAATGACTGGTATTTCCGACTTACCTTGAGATTCTAATACTGAGATTATATCTCTAGTCGTACCATCACCTCCTGCATATACTAGCAAATCAATATTCGATTTAATCAAGGAAATAACTAATTCTGAAGTATCTGAAGAAGTTGTCGTTTTTGGTGATTTATGCATTGTTGTAATATCTCCTATTTCAATATCCTCTGGAATCCAATGAGTCCCCATTCTTCCTTCACTAGTAAACCATTGAATCTCTGATTTATCGCGATGTAAATTACTAAAGTACTGTAATGCATCCTTAACTCTTGGCCCAGCCCTATCTTCTGCACCTTGTGAACGTGCATATTCCGCTTGTCCATCAGAGCCTTTCAAACCCAATCTACCACCTAAACCAGCATCAGGATTGACCAGTAAGCCGAGACGCACCATAACTATCCCATAGGGAACGCGTTAATATCAATACAGCCTAAGGCTTCACTATAATGCGTATCGTTATTGCACTCGGAGGGAATGCTCTCCTGCGAAGAGGTGAAGCAATGACTGCTCAAAATCAACGAAATAATATACGGATTGCTGCTGAATCATTAGCACCGGTGGTCGAACAAAACGAATTAGTAATTAGTCATGGAAATGGACCACAAGTGGGACTTCTTTCATTACAATCTGCAGCCTACAAAGAAGTAGAAGAATATCCTCTGGATATATTAGGTGCTCAAACTGAAGGGATGATTGGGTACATGATTGAACAAGAACTAGGGAATTTATTACCAATAGAAGTCCCAATAGCATCAATTTTAACAATGGTAGAGGTTGATCCTGAAGATCCCGCTTTTCAAAATCCTACAAAGCCTATCGGTCCAATATATTCTGAACAAGAAGCTAAAAAATTAAGAAATGAAAAAAATTGGGATGTGAAGCCAGATGGGGAATATTGGAGAAGAGTTGTACCTTCACCAGAACCACATCGAATCTTCGAATTAAGACCCATACATTGGCTCCTAGAAAAAGGAACAGTAGTGATATGTGCGGGTGGTGGTGGCATTCCTACAATCTTTAACAAAGAAGGAAAATTAGAGGGAGTTGAGGTAGTAATAGACAAAGATCGGGCTAGTTCATTATTAGCTTTTGAGTTAGATGCTGATTTACTGATTATGGCGACTGATACAGATGGAGTATACCTTGATTGGGGCACTGAGTCAGAAAAAATTATTTCAAAAATCACTCCAGAAGAAATTCGAAATTATAAATTTGATGAAGGTTCAATGGGACCAAAGGTAGAAGCTGCTTGTTCATTTGTTGAACGCTCTGGTCAGAGAGCAGTTATTGGCTCTCTTAAAGACATAGAAGGAATGGTAAATGGCACCATTGGAACTCAGTTTGTGCTAAAATAACTTTCAATCGAGTGATATAATAGGCAAGGCATTCATATCATTGTTATGTTGGCGCAGTTAACGAAGGCACAACCTATGTCAATTATTAATGTTGAAATCAATGATGGAGAGATGCATGAATATGCCTCTGGAATTACTGCTGGAGAAGTATTAGATAATATTTATGGAAAGAGATCTGGGGCTGTGGCTGCAATCATAGATGGTATAGAGAAAGACATGTCATTTATTCTAGAAGAAAATTGTAAGATTGAACCAATTTTAGGCCAATCAGATGAAGGGTTGTATATTCTAAGGCATTCTTGTGCGCATTTACTTGCACAAGTAGTTGTAGAAATGTTCCCTGAAGCTAAGCCAACTATCGGCCCTCCGATAGAACATGGATTCTACTATGATTTTCATATGGAACCAATCGGAGATACGGAGCTTAAAGCATTAGAGAAAAGAATGAACAAACTTGTTCGAGAAAATATTAAGATAAAACGTGAAGAATATAGTAATGCAGATTTAAGAGATATGTTTGCAGATAATAAGTTTAAGATTGAAATAATGGATGATAAAATCGGAAATGAAATTGGCTCCTCAGCTTATAGGCAGGGAGATTTCATTGACCTTTGTAGAGGTCCACATGTCCCATCGACATCTCATTTAAGATGGTTTAAATTGACAAGCACAAGTCAAGCTTATTGGCGTGCAGATAGGAATAGAGAGCCTCTTACTCGTATCTACGGCATGTGTTACGCTACTAAAGAAGGTTTGAAAGAAAGACAAAGACAAATCGAAGAAGCTGGTAAAAGAGATCATAAAAAAATTGGTAAAGAGATGGAACTTTATATGATCGATGAGTTGATTGGAAAAGGTTTACCAGTATGGTTACCAAATGGAGAAACTCTGAAATCAGAGATTGAGAAATATGCTTTAGAAACTGAATCAAATTATGGTTATATGAGAGTGACTACACCCGTTCTTGCTAAACAAGAATTATTCGAATGTAGTGGTCATTTACCGCACTATGCAGAAGGAATGTATCCTCCAATGGAAATGGATGATGGAACATATTATCTTAAAGCAATGAATTGTCCAATGCATCATTTAGTTTATCGAAATAAAAAGAGATCATACAGAGAACTCCCATTTAGGATAGCAGAATATGGCACGGTTTATAGAAATGAAATGTCAGGAACTCTTGCGGGATTATTACGTGTTAGAATGCTATCTATGAATGATGCCCATATCTATTGCACATTAGATCAAGTTGGTCAAGAAGTTGCAAATAATATTAAAATGGTTCAAGATTATTATTCTACATTCGGTTTTGAGAACTATCATTTCCGTTTGTCTCTATGGGATCCTGAAAATACTGAAAAATACATTGAGCAACCAGAAAATTGGGCTTCGACACAAGATCATTTGAGGAAAATATTAGATGAGCTGGAAGTACCTTATATCGAGGCAATAGGTGAAGCTGCATTCTATGGCCCAAAAATAGACATTCAATTTACTACAGCTCTAGGAAGAGAAGAATCTATGTCTACAATTCAGTTAGACTTCGCAGCAAAAGAACGCTTTGGATTATCATATAAAGACGAAAATGGTGAGGAAAATGGTGAAGTTTTCGTAATTCATAGAGCACCACTATCAACTCATGAAAGATTTGTTGCATTCCTTACAGAGCACTGGGCGGGTAATTTCCCCACCTGGTTAGCACCTAATCAAATCCAGATAATTACAATCTCTGAGAGACAAAAAGAATATGCAGAAAAAGTTAAGCAATCTTTGATTCAAATTGGAGTTAGAGTCAATGTTGATGACTCAGATAACACTATTGGAAAGAAAATAAGAACTCATCGAAAAATGAGGCCTGCATATATGGTAATTCTTGGAGATGATGAGAATGAAAAGCAAACTGTGTCCATCAGGGCAAGGAATGGAGATCAGTGTAATGATGTCCCTCTTTCGAAATTTATTGAAGAAATATCTGTAGAAATAATATCGAGAAGTCTAGATTTATCGTTGGTATCCAAAGATGAATGAGGAAGAATTATGGAACTAGGAAATATTGTTAATATTGCTGGTTATCGTTTTGTAGACTTAGATGATCGAGATGAATTAAGACAACCTTTCCGATATATTTGTGAAAAATTAAAACTTAAAGGAACTATTCTTTTGAGTAAAAATGGTATTAACTTCTTCCTTGCAGGTGAACAAAAATCAATTGATTCATATCTAGATTTTTTAGAATTAGATGAAAGATTTATTGGTATACCTCTCAAGGTAAGTTATACTGATTACCAACCATTCCGTAGAATGCTAGTAAGACTAAAAAACGAAATAATTGCACTAGGGATAGATGAGATTAGGCCAAGTAAGTTTACAGGACCTAATATTAAACCAGTAGAATTTAAACAAATGTTGGATGAAAATGAAGAGGTTATTGTTTTAGATACAAGAAATGATTATGAAACAAAAATAGGATTATTTGAAAATGCTATTGACTTGAACTTATCAACTTTCAAAGATTTCCCAGATGCTATCTTGAAATTACCTGAAGAATATAAGAAAAAACAGATAGTAATGTATTGTACGGGAGGGATTCGATGCGAGAAGGCTTCTGTAGTAATGATGAATGCTGGTTTTGAAAATGTCAAACAGCTAGAAGGAGGAATATTGGGTTACTTTGAACAAACAGATGGTTCTTATTGGAATGGTGATTGTTTTGTTTTCGATCAAAGAGTTGCAGTGGATACCGAATTAAATGAAACTGAATATTCAATGTGTTTTGCCTGTAGAGAGCCGCTAACAATACAAGAACGTAACTCGCCAGATTATAAATTAGAATTATA
>CAXDMJ010000030.1:0-14679 GCA_963990035.1 uncultured Candidatus Poseidoniales archaeon
GATCCAATGAAGAAGACTGAGTTAAAGTGGTCTGATTGGACTAAAGTTCCTGTTTATGTCGATAAAGATGGAACTCATGTAAATGATTCAAATGATATATTACATTATATTGATGAAAAAAATGGAGCTAAATTTCCAAGAGAGGGAGAGGATGAGAAACAAGATAAATGGATGAATTTTTCTAATGATATTTTAGGAAAGAGTATTGTGGCAGTTATTTACAAGAATTATCGCACATCATTACATGCGTTAGACTATGTTACTAAGGTTGATAAATTTGGATTGAAAGATAGGATTGTGAATAAATGGCTCGGTGCTATTATTATGGGAATGGTTGGAAAAAGCCGTGCAAAACTATTCGATGAACCACCTAGAGAGAATCTATTGACTCAACTAAACTCTATGTCGGCAGCAATAGATGATGATTTCTTTGGAGGGATGTCTCCCAATGGAGCAGACTTTGCTAATTATGGGATTTTAAGATCAATGCAAGGCCTAAATGGATTCGATTTAGTCGAAACACATAATGTCATTTGGCCTTGGTATGGCCGTATGCAACTACTTTCTGATGTTTGAAATCAAAAAGATATCTGGATTTGGCCCGGATAATCTTTTGTTAATCTTGCAATATTTGCTTTATCCATCCAGCCTGAAATTTTAGTTAGGTCAGAATCTACTTCTACTTCAATAACCAATGCTTCGCGATATACTCGAGAAACTAACTCTACTAGTTCGACATCCCCCTCCTCCTTGGGCGGCATCACATTAATTTTGATTGGAGGGCCATGTAGCATCGTCATAATACTAGATCTTAATTCATCAATACCCTGTCCCGTTACAGAACTAACCGATAATGACTCGAAAGAACTGTAGAAATGTACAATTTCTTTCGCATCTCTAAGGTGTTCTTCGGTACACAAATCTATTTTTGTTAATACTACTAATGTATTGTTGCTATTTCCATCATCAATTCTACCAAATAATTCCCTACGTGATGTTGCAAGTTTTCGACGTATCTCTTCTGGTTCGTCCGATGCGTCAACGAGTAACAAAAGCATATCACAAGAAAGTGACTCTTGTAGTGTTGCTGAAAAAGAATCTAGTAATTCAGCAGGAATATTGTCAATGAAACCTATGGTATCTACCATTAATATTCGTGGTTGATTAGCCATGCGGCCGACTGTTGTTTCAAGAGTTGAGAAAAGTTGGTTTTTAATCAAAACCGGCTTTCCTGAAAGGGCAGAAAATAAGCTTGATTTACCTACATTAGTGTATCCTGCTAAACCGACAGTGAGTGCACCGGATTTAGCTCTTTGACGGCGTCTTTCCAATAAAGATGAATCTAACTTCTTTAACTTTCTACGCAACTTTGCAATCTCATGGCTAACAGCAGTCATAACATTACTCCAACCAGTCTGCCCGCCTGCTCCAAATCCTAAACGTTCACCAGTATGTTCTCGATTAATTAATTCTCGTAAAATTGATCTATCGGCTAATAATCTTGCAATACGGACTTGGATTCGGGCTTCAACAGAAGAAGCATGAATTGTGAATAATTCAAGTAACAGTCGTACTCTATCCCAACTTTCGACAGAGGTTAAATCATTAATATTAACTAATTGGCTAGACTTTAAGTTACTATGTATCAAAATTAAATCAACATCCTGCCATTGATGCCCTTTACTTGCCATTCGAAGTTCTTCAGAAATTTGCTCTAATTTCCCAGTACCGAGATATGTCTTTGAATTAGCTTTACCTTTCTGTATCACAACATCAACGATTTCGATACCCATGGTTTGTGCTAAAGATGATAATTCATGAGTGTCTTTTTCTCGTGAAATTATTATAGCTTTACGGCCAAAATGAACACTATGAGATTCAGATGAATTAACTCCACCCATGCCCGCTAGCAAAGGAACATCCGGTACCGGATCACTGCTCATGTAAATCGGGGAACAAAAGGAAAGATATGCGTTAGGGTCCTCCGATGTCTATGAACTCGGTATCGACTTCTTTGATTTGGAGAGGATCTAAAAGTCGCGCTGAAGCATTATTAGTCGGAATCGCAGCGGATGACCCTGAGACCTTTACTGCTGAGATTATAGAAATTGATAGCGATTACGAATTAAGAATTCATGTATCGGGGGATACACTGAAAAATGTTCGATCTACTGTTGATGATCTACTAGCATGCCTAGGAGCAATAGAATCAACTCTAAATGCAATTAATGATGAATCAGTTTAGATGTATTTCTCCCCGTAGAAACGGATGCATCACTCAAGATATAATCAGAAATAACATGCGCACCAGCTAAAATTATTCCTGAAGAAGAATATAATGATGATTTAATTCTCTGTTCAAGGGTACATGGATGAATCATTATTGAAGGAGTTGAGCGTCTTTTCGATACATGTTTCCTCCACCCTGCGCATCTTAAATCAAGAAGTTGTTTAATCTCTTCCAGTGCACTGTCCCCATCACCTCGAAGATTGACTGCATGAATTATTGAGCATTCATTTGGTTCGCGACCAAAAGGAATCCTATCTTTCTGTGCTAAATCAATAGCGATTACTCCTGAATTTAGATCAAATAATCCCGAATTAGGGCTCATGACTTTAGCTTCTATAGCTATATCCATTGCAGCAGATAATTGAGGTTCACAGGAGTCTAACTCAGAAGTATTAAGACCAGCATTTTTGAGTAAAAATGCTGTTTCAGTCGGAGGAATTGCTAAAACTATCTTATTGCAATGAATTTTTTTCCCGTTAACTACGATAGATTGAATCTTTTCGCCCTTCAAAATAATAGATTCAACTTTTTTCCCGGTATGAACTTCAACATTAAGTTGATTTACTGCAACTATCAAACGGCCTATGATGCTAGACCATCCTCCTCGAGGGATGATAAATTCGCTTGATACATTAGATGTCGAAGAAATATTCATATTTTCTAGTTTAGATAACCCGTCATTACTATCCGATGGAATGGATAGAAAATCTATTTTACTAAATTTTTTTCCGATTGCCCTAGGTGCTCTTAACTTTCTTAATAACTGATACAAAGGCCCTTTCTCTCGCATTAGATGTAGGCCTGGATCTATAATCCAGCCCCCAGTATTGCGTATTCTAACCCTGCCTCCTAGCGTATCTCTAGATTCAATAAGAATGACCTCGGCACCATCAACTGCAAGTTGAATACTGGCACTGAGGCCTGCGATTCCTCCCCCCACTACCACTACCCGCATGAATTTTGGATAACTATCGGGTCAATTGACGTTTCGGACGGTTGAAGTGAGATGTTAGAGACGGATTACTGTGCTGACACCCCCGCATGACAGGTCGTGGTTGCTATCAGAAGATAGTGTCCCCACTACATTTTTCGTTGATTCGATGGATCGATGGATTGAAACTATGGTTGCAGATGATAGAGGTGGTGACGATGGTTTTTCCACATTAGTTAATGCAAAAGTTATTGCGAAAGAAAATGGAATAATTTGTGGACATGCTATAATCGAGAGATTGGTAGAAAATTATACTAATAATTGCTCAATTGAATGGATGATAAAGGAAGGAGAAAAAATCACCTGTCAAAATACTGTTTTAGAAATAGAGGGAGAATCTGCTGAAATATTAAAAATTGAAAGAGTCTTATTGAACATACTGGGTAGACTCTCTGGAATTTCAACATCAACTTATAATTGGGTATCTATGACAAAGAAAATGGGTATTGCTTGTACAAGAAAAACGGATTGGGGCCTGTTAGATAAATGGGCAGTACATATTGGAGGAGGTTTGACTCATCGGCTAGATAGAAAGGATGCTTTGATGTTAAAAGAAAATGATTTAGCATCAATAAAAAATAAAAAAGAAAATGATCTTGATGCTCTACGGCGTATAGTTTTAGATATCAATTTGGATCTGAATTCTGAGTTCACAGTAATAGAAGTACAAAATATAGACCAAGCAGTTGTAGCAGCAACTGCATGGTTAGAATTACAGAAAACCCATACAAAAACTGACCCTGTAGTTTTATTATTGGATAATATGGAAATCTCTCAAGTAGTAAAAATCATAGATAAATTAAAAAAATTAAATTTAAGAGAATGGTGTATTCTGGAAGGATCTGGAGGAATTGGGAAAGATTCTATTATTGATTGGGAAACGAGTGGTGTAGATTTAATTTCAACATCTGCAGTAAACAGAGGAGTCGCTCCTCTCGATCTCTCACTGATTATTGAAAGGAGACAACATAATGGTTGAAATTCCTAAAAGTCATCCAAGAAGAAATTCTTTACTATCTAGAAAAATGATAGTTGAAGCAACAAAAAAAGGATTATTGGCTGATTCGGCTATGATTGCACACGGGAGAGGAGAAGCTTTTGACTACCTCTTGGGAGAGAAAACAAGTAATTCGGCTAGATTAGCCATTAAGGAATCTGCTGCAAGATTAGTTTCTTCGAAAAACCCTGTAATCTCAATAAACGGAAATACTGCGGTATTAGCAGGTAAATCACTTATTCGTGTAGCAGCAGTTTTGAATTGCCCGATAGAAATAAATATCTATTATAGAACAGACGAGAGAATCAATAACATATATTCATTATTAGAAGAAGAAAAGAAAATATTATGTCAAGAAAATGCACCTAAAAATTGGAAAGGAGATTGGAAATCAGCAATAATGTCCGTTGAGATACTAGGGAAAGAAAATGATGGACGTATTGATGGACTTGAGGGCCCAAGATCTATTTGTTCGGCTAATGGAATACAAAAGGCAGATGTGATTTTAGTCCCACTTGAAGATGGAGATAGGTGTGAGGCGCTTGTTTCTTTAGGAAAACAAGTATTAGTTGTAGACCTGAATCCACTATCCAGAACTGCAAAAATGGCAACTGTTACAATAGTTGATGAAATCTCTAGAGCTGCCAAATTAATTCTTGAAGAAGTGATAGAGAACGACCTCAGACCTACGGAATGGAATAATGATGAGATTCTAATACAGGCGTTGGAAGTCATTGCAAATAATGTAAAAGCTTAGAACAAATGAGATTGTATCAAAAATGTTCTTTCAGTAGTTTTTCGCAGCGGGTCGCTATAGCATTACCTACATCACTAGTAGATGCTGTCCCACCGAGATCGTATGTTACACAACCACCTTCTGTAAAATGGTCTTCAATCGCTTGCATCAAAATATCTGAACATTTGTCTAAGTCTGAATCTTGCTTGCGAAAACCAAGTGCTTCAAACATTAGTTGTAAGGATGAAAGTGTCGCTATTGGATTAACTGTATTTTTACCAGCATGTTTCGGCGCTGAACCATGTACTGGTTCGAACAACATATGTTTTGGTCCTAAGTTAGCACTTCCAGCCATTCCCATTCCGCCTTGTAATACTGAGGCAAGATCGGTGGCAATATCCCCAAACATATTTGGTAAAACTACAACATCCAAAGATTCTGGATCTCTCATTAGCCACATTGTGAATGCATCGATATACGCTTCGTCAATTTCAATTTCTGGATAATCTTTCTTTGCGATTTCATGGAATATTTCTCTAAATAACTGACACCCTCGAGTAACATTAGACTTGTCAACACAGGTAACTTTTTGCGGCTTTCCTAACTTTTTCTGTCGATGTTCGGCGAAATCAAAGGCGAACTTAATCACTCTCTCGCTACCATTTCTTGAGATTGGTCGTGGATCCCAGGCTACTTCTCCTTCTAGTCCAGGGAAATTTTCAATAACCATTGGTTCATCTTTTTTACCAATTGCCTTTTGTGACATTCTCCTCAACAATGAATGATATAATCCTTCAGTATTTTCGCGTATCATCACTATATCTACTAAGTTCGGGTCCCAGATATCTTTGAATATACCATGAACTTTATGCTTCACACCATGGAATAACTTCACTGGCCTTACATTTGCATAAAGATTCAATCCAGCGCGGAGTCCAAGTATTACTTGTCCGCCTGCAAGATCGCCATTTGGCAGGCGCGCACCAGGCCAACCTATTGCACCGAGTAGAATTGCATCAGAATTATCTCTACAATGTTCAAAAGACCCCTCTGGCCATTCTTTTCCTGTCTCAAGATAATATTCTCCTCCACAAGGAATTTCCGTGATTTTAAATGATACGGGGCTATTTTCTTCAAAAACTGATAAAACTCGCATGGCCTCTGCTACTACTTCCTTACCAGTTCCGTCCCCCGGAAGTACTGTCACTCGATACTCAGCCATAGAGGGGGCAAATGGTTTTACTTCATCAATCCAACGATTGAGCAATTGACAATCACCAACACGATACTTCATAGACATTCACCATAAATCGACTGAACATGGACAATGCTTCAGACGACGGAGAGGGGAGTCCTAGGATAGATGTAAGAGCACTTCCTGAATCAGTAGCAAGGCTATGGGAAACAATGCTCAGACTAGACCCCTCATGGGATATTTCAACTTGGTTAGACGAACGAGCAAACGAGGAACTTCAACTCGTAGAAGGACAACTAGGAAGAGAGAGGTTACGATTGGAACAAAGATTACATCGATTAGAAACATTGGCTAAACGCCTAAAAAGACAACGAGAAATCTCTGAAGGAGTTGTTTGGACCGATCCGCATCAAAAAAATCTATTTGATATTTATGAGCCTGAAAATAAAGAGATTAAGGCCTCTTCAGAAAAAAATGAGAAAATTGAAGATTATCCTGCAGTTGATTATACTAATCTAGAAATTAGTGATGACCCATTGTTAGCGATAGTTGCAGAGCATGTGATGCATATTCTTGAATCGTTAAAGGTTAGAGAATTAGTTTCGATTCATTTTGATATTCTGTCTCAAGAATTAAGACACATGGGGATAAGAGATGAGGAAGTAGATGAAGCTATTTCTTGGTTATTACAGAGAGAGATGATTGTCGAGTTGGAACAAGACTACTTTGCTTTAAACATATAAAACCGTGGGGAAAGAAACCGTTTTTTAGCCGACTCATTCAAAGAGGGGACCCTTGTCGCCACCCATGTATTTCTATGGTTAGTGACGCTTCCGGTTGGTATGCTAGACTCGACAGAGAGTGTTCTGATAGAGTTGAGCAACTGGAAACTTGGTTAGATTCTTGGGAAGATGCAACACGTCATGGAATCCCAATCGCTGCTACTTTACCTAATCACTGGCCTACTTTACCAGCAGGTCTACTTTCTGATCCTGGGGCGGTTCTTGATCACCTTCTAGCACGTAACGAAGCGGAAAGTGATGGAAGATCTCCACGAGGTGCATATGCTACACCTGCTAAATTTGCAGAAGCTATTCTTTCTGATGAATTAAAAAATACACGTGAAGAAGTTTCTAAAGAACCATCTGCAGCTCTATCTTTATCAGCATTACCACCAGGATTTAGAGCATATGCACAAAAATTCAATCAAGATGTTGCCGGAGATAAAGATGAAGACTCTGGCAACGATGATAGCGACCAAGAAACACGGACTGGAATTTCAATACCTTTTGCAGATCCATCTGTAGGTGCAGGAGTATTTGCGGCTAGATTGATTAGAATTCATGCCGATAGAAGTGGAAAATTCACGGATGAAGAGAGAAAGAAAGATACTCTTGTATTACTAAATGGATTTCAATTATTAGATAATTCTGAAATTGCAATTAATTGTGCACGGAGAAGGATTCTAATTGCATTATCTCGCTGTGATTTAGTAGACTTGGATGGAGATGGTGATGAGGGAAAAATTGGAAGGAAAGATGCTGAAAATATCTTACTCAAAACAATACAATGTGGAGATGCACTTAGAGGCGAATGGCCATGGGAAGAAAAACCAGGATTGCTTGTATGTAGACCGCCATGGCTGAGAATAAAAGATAGGTTCAGAGGTCATCCAGATGGTAGCGGATTAAGGAAAGAATTGTCAAGGCAATTAAGAAATACAACAAATAAAGATGGTAGTAGAAGATTCTCGACACTTAGAGGCAATGTTAATTTATATCGATTATTCTTAGAAAGAGGCATGCAACTTGTACGAAAAGATGGTCGGGTAAGAATGATTGTTCCCGATTCTTTACTTCGAGAAAAGAGTAGCATACCCCTTCGAAAGTTAATGGTTGAAAGTAATAGGTGGTCATCTTCTTGGTCGTTCCCTGAAAATCAAAGAATTTTCCCTGGCGTTTCTCAAGGAGTTCTAGTTATTGGCATTACTAAGGGCGGAAAAACAGAGAAAATGGCAAGTATTGGACCTTTACAAACTAATGAAGTAACGCCCCAAAATGGACTAGCAAATAATGTTCCAACCTTTGAAATGGTACGTGCTTCATGGAGTAGCTGGACAGATAGCAATTGGGCTGTACCTCGTATGCCCCGTGATAGTTATGATAGGAAAAGAGTCGTCAGAGCCATTACTGAATTAGCCCAACAACCCAGGTTGTCTGAAGAAAATAACTGGTTAAATCCTACAGGAAAGCCAATTAGAGTGAGAGTTGGAGAAATTGATCAAACTAATTGGTCTGAAGATATTGTAGATTGGAAATCTGGATCTAGAGGGACTGCTTTCATTAGGGGCACTCACTTCTCAACCAAAGGCGATGAGATTAGTATAATGCATCCCGCATATGTTAGCGGAATGAAGGATGATGCAATTCAGAGAAGTCAGGCGAAATGGATTGGGCCTATTCGCCCTAAAGGTCAGCCAAGACTTGCTTGTCAGGCAATTGTTAACGCTCAATTGGAGAGAAGATTGAGGTGGGCCGTAGTACCTTCAGATTGTGTATTAGGAAATTCAGTGAACTTCTTAGAACTGCCAGTAGAAGTTCTCGAACGTATATCAGAAGAGCATGGTTCAGTAGATAACGGTTTAAATTGGTTAGCAATACACCTTAATTCAGAAACTTTGGACCTTTGGTCTCGGGCTTGGGCTGCAAATAATAATGTTAATAATTATGAAATTGAGAATCTACCATTCCCTAAACCTAACAAGATACATTCAATTACAGCACAATAACATAATCTGGAACTTTGGTTTTCGGTTTCCGGTAATTCTTTTCCTTTCTTCGGTTTTTTTGACTACTAAATACCAAACCCATTAATACATACGCTATACCTCGGTGAAAGCGTCTTGCGTTCGAATGCATAGAAATGAAGGTAGTATTATGGGAATATATCCAAAAATTGGAATCACTGGTTTACCAAGATCTGGTAAGTCTGCCGTTCTACAAAAAGTTATTCAAATGGTGCGAGAAGAAAGGAAAAATAATTCTAGAAAGACGTATAAAGATATTATCGGAGGCATTCAAACTGAAGCCATAATAGAAGATGGTGAACGAGTTGGTTATGCTTGTGTTAATGTTAGAACCGGAGAGAAGGGAGTTATAGCACATAGAAACATTGATTCAAGAAATCGAATATTGGGGTATGGCATTGATCCAACTGAGTTAGACAGAGTAGCCGTTCCAGCGATTCTAGAAGCATTAGATGAATGCGAAGTATTAGTCATCGATGAAGTAGGGAAGTTTTCAGTTGAAAGTGAAGCTTTTGTAGCTGCTGTGCGTGCAGCATTAGAATATGATAAGCCTACTTTGATGACATTGCATAAAAAAAGTCGCCATCCATTACTACAAGATATTCGTAGACGAGATGATGGTAGGGTACTGGAAGTAACGCCTGTTAATCGAGCATTGTTGCCGTATAAAATTCATAAATTATTGGAGTGATTCATTCTAATGATTTCGGCTATCTGGAGCCTTCAAGGGTGATCTCTTTTGGATTCTCCGGCAAATCGAGTACAAAGAATTTTGATTGGAATAATAGTTGCCTTTATTCTAATGACGGCTTTGTTGCTGTCGGAAGGTTTGATTCAAATATTAGGCTGTGAAAATAATAGTTGTCTGAAACAAAATAACTATCTCTGGATATTTCCGATCATTTCGATAATCGGTATTGTTTTATTATCATTAATGCATTTTTCAAGAAATAAAGAACATGAAGATGCAATTTTAGATAGATGGGTTAGTCGAGAAAAGGAAGATCAAATGAGATCTCGTCTGGAACAAGAACAATTAGAAGCAAGCGGAGATAGTATGGGTTCTGGATGGTCTCAAATGGAAAAAAAACATCTAGAAACTACATTAAATGAAGAAGAGTAGCGAAGCGAAAACTTGACTCTCTGATTATCCTCGTAGACGTTGGAGATGACCATGAGCGAAGTACCAGAGGGACTAATTTATACAAAAGAACATGAATGGATTCGATTAGAAGGAAATGAAATTACTGTTGGAATAACCGATTATGCACAAAACGCATTGACTGATGTCGTATGGGTTGAGTTGCCCGAAGTTGGAATAACTGTAGATTCAATGGAATCTTTTGCTAGCGTCGAATCTGTGAAATCAGTTAGTGAAATATATGCTCCTATTTCAGGAGAGGTTGTTTCAGTTAACGAAGATCTAGAGGATGCTCCTGAAACAATTAACA
Source organism: uncultured Candidatus Poseidoniales archaeon (assembly GCA_963990035.1). GTDB lineage: Archaea > Thermoplasmatota > Poseidoniia > Poseidoniales > Thalassarchaeaceae > MGIIb-O2. Next base: position 10,467 of record CAXDMJ010000030.1, read on the forward strand.
CAGATCCATATGGAGAAGGATGGATTTGTAAAATGACTGTTGGAAACCTAAGTGAGTTAGATGCTCTTTTAGATGCTGTAGCTTACAAGGCTCTGATTGAGGAATAGGCAATGAATTCTGTTAGTAAGATTTCGGTTTATGTAGACGGATCTTGCGAAGAAAACAAAAATGTAACATCTGAGACCCCGGCGGGTTGGGGTTTTTGTATAGTAATTGGAGATACTGGTCTGGGAAAAGGCCAGGGAGAAATTACTATTGAAAAAAGTGGCCGAGTGATTACGGCGAATGAATCAATAGATTTCATTGGTGCAGAGGTTGGTTCGAATAATACTGCTGAATTATGTGCTATAGCGCATTCATTGAAATGGTTACTAATTGAAGGAAGCAATACGCCTGCTGTGATAAGAGGGGATTCACAATATGCCCTAAATATTGGTTCAAGTACTTGGAAAGCAAAGGCGAATAAAGCATTGGCGTTGTATGTTCAGAAATTGTGGAATGAGGTTGCATCATTCCGTAACCTATCACATGAACATGTTAGAGCGCATAGAGGGCATCGTTGGAATGAAAGAGCTGATCATTTGGCATATAGGGCAATGCAGGGTAAAATTCCATTGCCGGTACAGTTTTGGAAACCAGGCCAAAGATGACTTAATCATCTGATAAAATAGTGACACTAAGTAATACATATACCGATTGTATTAGCATTAGTAAACCAATTAATGATAAAATTAATGAAGTAGGTACAGGTAATGATAGATTGTTTATACCTAATAAATAAGCCAATATTAAGAATAATATTGCTATGAATAATTCTTTTTGAGCAGAAGATTTGGGTTCATTCCAAAGATCTAACCAAGGAACTAAGCCCTTTCTCTTAAATGAAAATCTATACCAAGATATGTATGTGAACATTAACCCCATAAGTCCCTGCACTCCAAGTGTAAATGATGTGGAGTTCCAAGGGCCTGATACAGATATTTTGAAGAATATAGTATTGAAAAGAAGGAGAACCCCTGCTAATAAAAATAAGTGCCAACTTGGCGCGTTCCCCTCTTCCATATACTTACCAAGGACTGATTAGATTTCAAATCACGCCTAAAGATAGTTTTTGAATTATGTAATCAACGGAACTGTATGGGTCATCAATTATTATGGTCGGACTCTATAGATGATGCCCATCTGGAGTTGAGATTTAAAGTTCTAAGAATTGGATTACCACGGGGTAGTGAGCATTATCCTGAGGTTGACAATGATAAAAATACTAGATTTCTATGTGCATATGTTAACGGAGATATTATTGGATGTGCCACATTACAAGTTGACCCTAGAGAGGGTTGTAAATATCGTATCAGAGGAATGGCTGTTGATCCAAAATTTAGGAATAAAGGAGTAGGCACAGATATTGTCAAAGCTTTACAAAATAAAACTGAAAAAGAAAATACTGGGATTTGGTGTAACGCAAGAATTCGTGCTGTCCCTATGTATGCAAGATGTGGATTCGAAATTGTTTCAGATATTTTTGAAATAGAGAATATTGGACCGCATTATGATATGGAATGGAGAATCCGATAGAGGCTCCGCTGAAACTAATTATTTGGAGCACAGGCCGGGATTTGCACCCAGGTCCGCGGATTTGCAGTCCGCTGCATAGCTACTCTGCCACCCATGCTGTGGCTTTGCGTAACTGACCTTATGTTTGAAGATTCTTCGAAAGAGGGTATCGAAAAAGGTTGCAAAAGATCGGCTTTCTAAAAAAAAATGAAAGAGGATTACAACCGTATATCTTGATGGGGTTGGTGCACTCCCTACACATCATGCCGGACGTTTCATCACGCTATGATGGGTTAGGAGTAGGTTTTGCACCCTATCTGCAGCCACCTGGCCCGGAAGTAGTAAGATGGACTGTTGGGGAGCCTGGATTTGACACTCCTTCGGAAATAATTGAGGCGGCTATTAATCAGTTAAATAATAGAAATACAAAGTACACTAGGGGGGCTGGTTCTATGGAATTATGCCAGTCTGTTGCAGATTATCTTTTCGATAAACATGGAATAGAAACAGACGCAGAAAATGTAGTTATTACCCCCGGGGCTAAACAGGCTTTACTTTATTCATTTATGATTACTACAATGCCGGGCGATGAAGCAATATTGTTAGCACCATCTTGGGCATCATATGAGCCAATGTTGGAATTTATTGGGGCAGTTCCTATCCATGTTCCTGTGAGAAAAGATAATTTTCATCCAGATTTAGATGCAATACGATCAGCAATTACTGAAAAAACTAAAATGATTTTACTTAATTCACCGAATAATCCAACTGGTGCCGTATTTACACCTGGAGAAATTGAAGGAATTGTTAAAATTGCTGAAGAATATGACTTATGGATTGTTTCAGATGAAATCTATGCTAGGTTGAATTGGACTGATTACCCTCATGTATCCCCTGCAATATGTCCTGGCGGAAAGGAAAGGACACTCATTGTCAATGGTTGGTCGAAATCATGGGCAATGACTGGTATGCGCCTAGGTTTCCTGACTGGCCCGGAAAATGCAATGAAAGCGGCAATAAAATCCCAAGCTAATTCAGCATCACATGTTCCAACTTTCATGATGGAAGCAGCTAAAATTGCACTATCTTGCGATGCTGATGTGGAAAAATTCAATTCGGAGTACCTGAAGAGAAGAGAAATAATAAGAAATGGTTTGTCGGAAATTCCTGGACTAAGGGTTGGGAATTTAGAGGGAGCATTCTATGCATTTGTTGATGTGACTGGAACTGGAATGACAGATGTTGAATTTGCAGATGGGGCTTTACAGGCAGGTGTTCAATTGATCCCGGCCTCATTAATTACTGGCGGAGAAGGTTTCGTAAGAATCTCTTATGCTGCGGATGAAGAAGTTATATTAGAAGGATTGAGAAGATTAAAGAAATGGTTACTTTGATTTAGAATAATTAATCCGCGATATGTATACTATAGCAAGCGCCGGCCGCTTGATGAGAGCATAAAAAACCGAGAAAAGATGAAAATTAGGAGAGTTAGGCATGGTAAAAGCTCATGGGAAACAAGTTTTCATCGACTATGTTGCGTGTGATTTTGATAATGAAAAAAATGGAGCATGGATGTTAGAGTTAATGAGAAATGCGGTAAAAAACGCTGGAGTTAGGGAGGTTCATTCTCATGTTGAAGAATTTGATGGCACGCAAAGCCCGACTGGTTTCGCTGCTGTCGTACTATTAGATGAAAGCCATGTAAGTGCTCATTGCTATTACGAAAAAGGTCTTTTAGCAATTGATGCATTTACTTGTGGAGATGGAGATCCAGATTTAATAATTGATAATATTCATGAAAAATTATCTATTGAGATGAGAGGTATCGAAGTAATTAGTCGAGAAAAAATTAATCGATTTAAACATTGAGGAATTAGAATGCAGATTAAAGATTTTATCGAACATCATTACAAACATTTCAATGCAGGAGTTCTTGCAGAATGTTGTGTATCATTAAGAGACTTTTTAGAAAATGACGGACGAATGATGATTACTCTAGCTGGAGCAATGTCAACAGCTGAAATTGGACGTTCTTTAGCACCAGCTATTCGGTCTCAAAAAATCCATGCAATATGTTGTACAGGGGCAAATCTTGAAGAAGATTTGTTTAATTTAGTTGCAAAATCGTCTTATGAAAAAATAAAAGATTGGAGAAGTTGGACCGCTGAACAAGACAAACAGCTACAAAAAAGAGGGTTAAATAGAGTTACAGATATTGCGATACCTGAAGAAGAAGCTATTCGACATATTGAGAAACCATTACTGAAACTATGGAAAGATGCAGAAGTTGCAGAAGATAGAAGATTCCCTCATGAATATTTGTATGATTTATTGCTACATGGTGATTTAGAATATGATGCTGATCCAAATGATTCATGGTTATTGGCTGCTGCAGATGCGAATTTACCTATTTTTGTACCAGGATGGGAAGATTCCACACTTGGAAATATTTTAACTGCAAGAGTGATTGATTGTACATTGTCATCTCCAGACATAGTGTTAGGTGGCTTACACGCCATGCAAGCATTAGCTGATTGGTACCGAGAAGATGATTCTCCAACCGGACTATTACAGATTGGCGGGGGCATCGCAGGAGATTTTGCGATATGTGTGGTTCCAATGCTAAGACAAGATGTCAAATTAGATGTTGAACTATGGT
>CAXDMJ010000031.1:0-14466 GCA_963990035.1 uncultured Candidatus Poseidoniales archaeon
TAAAGATTCTAAAACTGCTGCCTTATCTACCATGTTATCCCTCCGAAAGTACTTCCGCCTCTGAAATCACTCTATTGAACATGTTTAAGAAACCATTTGCTCTACTAGGTGTTAATGACGATTTCAGCCCCATTTCCTCTACATATTTAGGAGTTAAACGTGCGACTTCAATTGGTAGCATCCCATTGACTGTCATTGCAGTGATTGACATTAATCCTTGAACGATTTGTGCATCTGCACCAGCTCTTAATAAGAAAAAACCATTTTCATCCAATGAACATTTCACATGTGCTCTTGATTGACATCCTAATACCTGGTTTTCCTCATTCCATTCGTCTAATGGTAATGGGCTTGGATGTTTTTTTGCATATTCAAATAATAATTCATACCTCTCCATTGAATCAAAGCAATCTTTGAATTCTTCAATTATTGGGGACAGATGTGATGGCCAAGAAGCATCTTCCATGGCATACCCAGCAGGTTATTTCTATTGAAATTGATTGTATCTACTAGGAAAATCTTTTACAAACATCTGTTAAGTGTTCAATGAATGATTCTACTTCTTCTTGTGTATTATAAATCCAGAAAGATGCCCTATTAGTTGATGGAACACCCAAAGCGTCCATCAATGGCTGTGCACAATGGTGTCCTGTTCTTACAGCAAAACCTCCTTGATCTAGCAGGAATGCTAGGTCTTGAGATTGTATTGTTTCATGTAAAAAAGAAACTGCACCTGATGAGTTCTTATTAGTTGGGTCACCATATATCTTTATTCCTGGTATTTTCTTCATTTCCTCACCTGTCCATGATGCGATTTTATGTATATGGTCATGAATATCTTTCATATTAAATTGTGATAGCCATTCTACAGCAGCTCCCCAACCTATTGCTTCTGCAATTCTTGGTGTACCGGTTTCAAACATAGCATGACCTTTTTGAAAAGTTGAGCCATCTGTAGTTACTTTTCTAATCATTGAACCCCCTGTCATGAATGGTCCCATCTCATCAATTCGTTCTGATGATACTAATAAACAGCCAATACCAGTTGGTCCAGCCATTTTATGAGCAGATATTGCAATGAAATCTGCGCCTAAATCACTAAAACTTATCTTTTCATGAGGAGCACCTTGTGCACAGTCTAGAAGAACACGAGCTCCAGAGTTCTTACTCATCTGAATAATTTGTTCTATAGGGTTTCTAATTCCAAGGACATTACTTGTATGAGTGACACAGACTAATGAAGCATCTTCAACTGCTACTTCAAAAGCATCCATATCAAGTGTGTAAGTTTCATTATCTATTGGCACATATCTTACTTCAATTCCTTTCTCTTTAGATAATTCTTGCCATGGTACAATATCTGCATGATGTTCCATTTCTGTAAGAACAATTACATCACCTTCTTTCAAATTATACCTCGCCCAACCATAGGATACTAGGTTTATCGCTTCCGTTGCTCCACTTGTATATATGAGATTCTCAGGTTTAGTACCAAAGAATAATGCAATTTCTTTCCTAGCATTTTCCAGTGCTGTTGTAGCTTCATCAGCAAGTGTATGATTCGCTCTATGTGCATTTGAATTATAATTTTCATAATATCTAGTCATTTCATCTATTACGCACTGTGGTTTTTGAGAAGTCGCTGCATTATCAAAATACACTAATTGTTTACCATTTGGTAATATTCGACTGAGTATTGGAAAGTCAGCACGAATTGCATTAATATCCAGTGTCATCTCGTTCCCTTCTATATATGCGAAATGGCGGTAAGATATCAAATAATGTATTTTTTTTGAACCCGAACTTTATCTCTGTAGACCTCTCTGGTAACGTTGATGGTAGCCGACGCTGGACAAAAAGTCGTTGATTCGCTTGGAAAAAGGGATTTGAACTCAGATGGTAATATAATTAACTTAGCTTTAGTAGGTAGTAGTAGATTTTATGATTATTCCGTCTTTGAAAATGTGATTGAAAATTGGGTAGATGCAAATGGATACCCTGATTTGATTATAGTTGGTGGTGCAAGTGGAGTTGATTACATGGCTGAACGCTGGGCAGACAACAACTCAATCCCTATTGCAGTATTTACCGAAGAATGGGGTGGTACTAGTCGATCTCTTACCGACCCTGGCCGTCCTGAAGCTCCTAATACACTTACTGAAAAAATTCTTAACGCTGCTACAGATATTTTAGCGCTTCCTTCAATGACTAGTAAATGGACTAGAATTGTAATTGAAATGGGCCAAAAAAGGAAAATACCGATTACTATTCATGAAGTAGATTAATCATGTCCTGTATTATTCAGATAACATTTGATTCAATATTTTCATTAATCCTCTCAAAGTAACTTCACTAATCCCCGATACTTTACAAACTTCACTTTGTGTTCTCGGTGAATTGCTATCTTGTGATGCTTTGTACAATATACATCCTGCAATCCCTGAAGGTTTCTTTCCTTGCCAAATCATATTTTGACTGACTTTATCCCATAAATCTCTTGTATCTCCGAGAACATACGGCGGAAGTTCTAAGTCTGAATGAAATTTTTCAAAATATTCTTCAGGCCCAGTAATATGGTGAGTGTTCATTTTCCTAGCCACTAATCTAATTGTTCTTTTCAACTCTTTTTCTTCTACTTCTGTGATCATATCAAATGCTTTAGCAATCACATCAATTCTTCGAGGGATTTCAGCCTGTCTTGCTGCAATATAGACACAGGCAGCAGTAACTCCCCTGATACTCCTACCAGTTACTATCCCTTCCTTCATTGCATGACGGTATAAATCGGCTGCCTCTTGCTCTATTTGTGGAGGTAAATCTCCTCTATCACGAATAAATTGCATAGCAATAGTTAGATTTCGACTCCTACTGTCTCTAGTTTTACTTCTCTGGTCTACTCTCTGTCTCCTCCTCCATTCGCGTAGATTTTTTCCAGTCATCCCATGCCTTGCAGCTGCTCCTGATGTTAGATCTGCCCTACTAATCTCAGTAGAGAGTCCTTTATCTGAAAGTGTCAATGTAGTTGGTGCTCCAACTCGACTTCTATCATTACCCCCTGAATGATTAGTCCATTCCGCACCTGGATCAATCATATTTTCAGCAGCGACATAGCCACATTCTGCACATATTGTTTCCCCTCTAACTGAATCGGTATCCCATGAATGAGAGTTGCAAATTCTACATTTACCTGTAACTGCATCTGTTCCTCTAGCTCTTGATGGTCTTTTATTCGGAACAATCGTTTTTTTCCGATTGCTTTCTTTACTGTTCTGATCTAAAGATGATTTTTGTTCTTGACTTCCTCTCTTCATCATATCAACCTCAAGTTGTATAGTCAAGTCATTCATATATAAACCCCTCGTTAATAAAAGTCATATTCTTGATTTTTTAATGTGATTTTCCCCTGTTTATTTGAGCGCCACATTCTTGCACCTATCCTCACTCCAATGAGATATGGAAGGCGGTGGGTTAGTGAGAACTGCTCTTTATCAGATGCATTTAGATGCAGGTGCAAAGATAGTGGATTTCCATGGTTTTGAATTACCGATATGGTATACCTCCATTCAAGATGAACATTCTTCATGTCGTGAAAAATCAGGATTATTTGATGTATCTCATATGGGTTTGTTCGAATTTCAAGGAGAAGGGGTGTTATCATGGTTAAATTCTATTGGTACTCAACAGTATATGAACTTCACAAACGGTCAATGCGGATATACTCATTTTTTAGATTCTCAAGGAAATATTATTGATGATATGATTTTTGCTGTAGATTCACAGAATAGAGTATTAGGTGTGCCTAATGCCTCCATGATCTCTACGATGTGGGATTGGTTTGAATCTCATCTCCCTGATGATGGCTCTATTACTCTGAAAGATTTTTCCGATGGAACTAGTATAATTGCTCTTCAAGGGCCAGAATCTCCTTTGATTTTAGAGCGTGTTTTGGGTGAAAAGAATGTAGTTCCTAGATTTAGATGTCAAGAAATAATCTCTAATGATTTAGGAGTTACTGGTTGGATTCAGGGTACAGGTTACACCGGTGAAAGAGGTGTTGAAATTTTCATACCCGATGATCAAGCTAGTAAGCTTTGGTCTTCACTAATAGAACATGGTGCAATTCCAGTTGGTTTAGGCGCTAGAGATACGCTGAGGTTAGAAAAGGGATATCTCCTTTCGGGACAAGATTTCCTATGGCCTGGTTTAGGTCTAACTCCTGAGGTAGATTTCCCTGAAGGATTCTTAGCACGTAATTCTACTGAAACAAATGTCCCATTTGGATTAAATCTAGGCCACGATTTCATAGGTAAAGATTCAGTTATCAAATCGATAGATTCTACCTCTAGGTGGCATGGTCTTCTTTGTCAAGAAAGAGGTCCTTCTCCCCGTCCTGGGCATCCAGTTCTGGACGGCCCTGATGAAGATGCAGAAATTATTGGTTATGTGACAAGTGGAGGGCCATCTCCTAGCCTAAATAGAACAGGTATAGCATTGGGTTATCTTGATGGTGCAGTTCTAGGTCAAGAACTATGGATTCAAACAAGTTCTCGCCGAAGAGTTCGATCAGTTATTGTTCAGACCCCTTTTGTATAGAATCAGTATTCAAAGAGATGATGTCGGCGCAAGTATCATGTCTATGTTCTTTCTCGAAGTTATATGGCGCTTTCCGATAAGCTAGTAGCAGCGGCTATGAAAAATCTTGAAAAACTTCTTATTAGCAAAGGATTTACTGCTGAATCTTTAATCGCTAAATTTGATATTAATAATGACGGATTAATAAATTTAGATGAATTTGATAAAGGACTTACAAAGTTGACAGGCTCTCCAGCCCCCCGTTCTTATCTGTCTCCTATTTTTTCTGCAATTGACATAGATGGTAACGGTAATCTCAGTCAAAATGAATTAATGGCACTTTTAGGTATAGAAAATAAAACTACTATTAATTCAAATTCTCTTGAAATATCGGGCCATAAAAATGAAAAATATAATGGTACTTATTTATTACAAAATTCTAAAATAAATAATAAACCATGGTATGAAAATTCTAATAACTGTAGGTTATATTTCTATGATGCTAATGAGGGAGGTGCTCCTTCTTGGAGTTTAGATGATCGCCAGCAAGATGGTAGCAATGATTGGTATGGTGGTGGATGGACCAGAGTTCCAGCCGATCAAAATATCCCTATTGGTATTCGTAGATTTGTAGGTGCTGGTAAGATAACAATATCTGAGTCTCAGGATAGCAATTTGACGCCCAATACTGATTCAGATGATGTTGTTGAATTGGTAGATGAAGAATTTGATATGACAACTTTTGTAAATAACTGGTCTAATAAATTAGAAGAAGTTCTTGATGCCTCGAATGATAGTCAAGGTGTAAGCACCGAAGAATTTGATTCAATTATTGCCGAAGTAAATTTAGCTTTTGAAGAAGAAGTTTCTCAATTACCTCTTCTGACACAAGCTCCCGTCAGAGCAATTTGGAAAATCAAATCAGATGCAGCCGTTACAATCGCTAAAACTCAATTATCTAGCAATAATGCCAATATTGTAACGGGTTTAGGGATAGCTGGAGCCGCAGTAGGGGCAGTAGGTGCTGTTTCTAGTATTGGTAGAGAGAAAATGCCTCTAGAGGATACTACAATATTAGAGGAGAATACTATTGTTGACAAATCTAAACCGATTTTAATAGAAGAAAAACCAGACTCACAAGATTGGCATGATGAGCATCATGTCGAGGCTCCAGATAGAGTTGAATTACCTGACCGTGTAACTGTTAACAAGCCATTATCTCATTCTGAAGATGATCTTGCGGGTGCAAAAGAAATAATTGTAGATAAAACTCCAGATAAGGCTCTGGCAGAAATTCCTTCCCCTGTAATAGATGATTCTACTTTGTCAATTGATGAGGTAATTACGAAGATGAGTGATGCAAGATTTTTGACGGAGCAACGAGAATTATTAACTGATTTCAAAGGTCAAATTTTCACATTATCATTTAGAGTAAATTCTGTCGATAGAACATTTGGAATTGGTGTCTCTCAAGATTACAAAGGTGGTAATACTTTACTTGTAAGTTCTAATTCTCATGAGATTGAAGTTAGAACAAAAAAAGAATTTGATACAAGTAAGATATTATCCGGTACAGATATGACCTCAAATATTTCTGTTGCCGATTGGAATGGTGTTCGTAAAAGATTAGTAGTCAATCTTCACTGAGCAGCTTCAAATGCCTCATCGATCATTTCATCAAGGCTTATTTTAGGTCTAAATCCTAATCTTTCTTCAAGTACCCAGGCATCTACAAGTCCAAAGACTTCATCATCATCACGTTGATTTAATTCAATTTCACAACCTGTTTTTGAGTTGTATATATTCGCTAAATCAAGCATTGATATTCCTTTCCCTGACCCTACTGCAATTTCTTCTCTGGTAAGTGGTGGGTTTTGTAGAACCCCTCCTATGACCTGAACTAAATCTTCAACATGTATGAAATCTTTAGGGTTTGAACCATCACCTGGGACGTTAATCCAACCCATTTGACATTCATTTGCCCATCGGTGTAGAATTCCATTTCCAGGTGGGCCTGATAGAGGTACTCCTTGAACATTTGATGCTCTAATTACACTAACCGGACGTTCTGACTGGGCTCTGTCGAGGGCATTTTCTTCCATCCACAGTTGTCCCTCAGCTGCAGTGTCTCTTGGTGCAAGAGTTGAATCAAGCCCATAAAATGGCTCTCCTGGTACCCATTGTGGATGAACTCTTAATGTGCCAATGATTATCAAATGTAAGCTTCCATGTCTGTCAACAGCATCTAATATTGGCCTCGCAGCATTCATCATTTCTAATTTTGTTTGTCTGTCATTTCTTTCAAACGAAGATTCAACTGGCCTTGAATTAATATGTATTAGTGCGTTACACGGAGTTAACATTGCATCTAGAGTAAGTTGATCTTTGATTGCCTCATCTGGTATGATTATGGCTGCTTTACCAAGCATTTCTACTATAAATGGGGCAACAAAAGAGTCCGACGCAGTGATGGCAATATTCATTCTAACGTGCCTCGACTAATTCCTAAACTCTAAGAGCGTATCGGTCTAATGTATAGTTTTCAACAACGAACAATTAAGTCATTATTTCACTTCCTAGTATACATACTGCCTCGGAGATGAAAGAATGGACCAGCTACCAAATTTAGGTCGAGAACAAGAAATGCTCGCTATAATGGGGCTAAATTCGATAGATGACCTGTTTTCTAACATACCTGATGCAGTTAAAAGAACTAAACCATTACCTCTTCCTCTACCTCAGTCAGAGGAAGAAATATGGAGAGATGCTCAACATCTACTTGGTTCCAATATTGATCTTGATTCAAGGCCATCTTTTCTTTCCGCTGGTTTAGCTCGGAATTTTGTGCCAACTATGGTTGGAATGCTAGCAACTAGGGGTGAATTTTTGACTTCCTACACTCCTTATCAGGCAGAAGTAAGTCAAGGTATGTTGCAAGCTATGTGGGAATTTCAAACTATGATCTCAGAGTTAGTTAGTTTACCTATCTCGAATGTTAGTATGTATGATGCTTCCACTTCTGCTGCCGAAGCAATTACTTGTGCGGTCAGAGTTCACAACAAGAAAGCAACGCAAAAAGAAACAGTATATGTTTCAGAACTAATACCTCCACACAGGATGTCAGTTATAGAAAATTATGTGCAAGGTGCAGGAATAGAAATTCAAATTCTAAAACATGATCAAAACGGGCTTTTAGATATTGATTCATCATCTATTGCCAATGGTTCTTGTGCTGTTTATGTCGAGCAACCAAATTCTTTCGGGGTTCTAGACCAAGGTTTATTAAAATTAAAAGAGATAATAGGTGAAAACACTGCTCTAATTGTAGGTGTTGATGCAGTATCTTTGGGTATTGTTTCTCCTCCGGGTGAATGGGGTGCAGATATTGTAGTAGGAGAAGGACAACCCTTTGGAATAGGTCCTACATTTGGTGGTCCAATCTATGGGATTTTTGCTTGTAATCATAAATATATCAGGCAGATGCCTGGGAGAATAGTAGGGCAAACTCATGATTCTAATGATAAGTTAGCATTTACTCTTACTCTTTCAACACGAGAGCAGCACATTAGGAGGCATAGAGCAACATCTAATATTTGCTCGAATGAAACATTAATCGCTTTAATGGGGGCAATGCATATGTCATTACTAGGCCCTGATGGAATTACTGTTTTATCGCAGAGAGTAGCAGCAACTACTGAATTAACTAAGCGAGCCATAAGCTCAATTGAAGGTGTAGAATTAGTCCACCCTAATGCACATAATTTCAGAGACTTTGTTATTCGATTACCGGGTGATGCTGAAGATGCAGTTTCTTTTATGGATTCTAAAGGGGTGATGGCTGGTTTACCACTAGGGAAATGGTGGGACTCAATGTCTTCCTGTTTGTTAATTGGTTGTGATGAGAGGACGAGTGAATCAGATATTTCCTCACTCGTATTAGCCGTCGAAGATTGGATTTCCGAGGTGAAAAAATGAGTGATATTTTTGCATTTAATGGATCATCTAATGCAGGCTGGGCTCAGCCCAAACCTATACTATCAGAACTAGATGTCAAAAGTACTGTTCCAGACTCGATGTTGAGGACTAGACCCCCAGCATGGCCTAGAGCAAGCGAACCTGAATTAGTACGTCATTATACTTGGCTTTCAAGAAGAAATTTTGGTATTGATACTGGCTTCTATCCTTTAGGCTCCTGTACGATGAAACATAATCCAAGAGTTAATGAAAGAATTGTTAATTTACCAGGTATTGATCGAATGCATCCCTTACAACCAGAACATCAAATTCAGGGTATTCTTTCAATATTTTATGAAATGCAGGAGATGCTCGCTATATGCTCCGGGATGGACCAAGTTACTCTACAACCAGTTGCAGGTGCTCAGGGTGAATTCACCGCTATGAGGTGTATCCAAGAATATCATCGTGAAAGAGGTGAGAGTCATAGGAATAAAGTCATTGTTCCTGATTCTGCTCATGGTACAAATCCAGCATCTGCCTCAATGTGTGGGTATGAAATAATTGAAATTCCTAGTGGTGAAGATGGCAGGATTGACTTAGAAGCATTACAGTCTGTAGTCGGCGAAGATACTGCTGCAATGATGATTACTAACCCTTCAACTCTCGGAGTTTTCGAACCAGAAATCGCTAAAGCTTCGGAAATAGTTCATTTGGCAGGTGGTCAAATGTATTATGATGGAGCAAACTTTAATGCAATAATTGGCAAGACTGATCCTGGGCTGATGGGTTTTGATGCTGTTCATTATAATCTTCACAAAACATTCAGTCAACCTCATGGTGGAGGAGGTCCTGGAAGCGGTCCTATTGGGGTTAAATCTCATTTAGCAAAATATCTACCATCTCCTCTAGCATCAAGGCGTGAGTCTAATGATTCAGATCCTAAAGGCGTAAATGATGGTTTCTGGTATAGTTGGATATCACCTGAAAAAACTATTGGTAAAGTTCAGCAATGGCATGGGAATGCTGGAGCAATTGTACGTTGTTGGGCTTTTTATCGGAGATATGGTAGAGAACTTGAAAGGATGTCTGAGCACGCGGTTTTGAATGCGAATTATTTAAGATATAAAATTATGAATCCTGACCCTGAAGTTGCTTCTAAAATGCATGCAATGCCCTTGGATGGTGCACCAACTGATTTTGTTATGCATGAATTCACATTGTCGATGATTCAATTTAAAGATAAAGTTGGAATAACCGGGAAAGATATAGCTAAAAGATTACTAGATTATGGTGTGATGGCTCCAACATTGTACTTCCCAATGATTGTACCAGAATGCTTAATGATTGAACCAACTGAAACAGAATCAAAAGAAGTTCTTGATCAATTTGCTAAAGACTTCCTTAACATTTTGACTGAAGATCCAGAAATTGTCCTTACTGCTCCGCATACAACCGATGTAGGACGTGTTGATGAAGTATGGGCAGCAAGAAATTTGATACTTCGCCATCCTGGCAATCCAAATGATTTGTCTTGAGGAAAAAACTAGAGGTGCCACTCTCTCGCATCGACATGAAGGACGGGATTGACCAAGATTGGTTGTTAGGTGATCCTCTATGGTGGCCGAATTCTGGTATTAATGATAGATTAGTTAGAATGGGTGATGAAAATCCACCCATTTCTTGGGTGATAACAACTCCTGAAATTGGTGGTCGTGGATGGATAAGGCAAAGGCTACAACCGGTTGGTCCTCAGATTCTATTTACCTCAGCATGGTCTCTGTTTTTTATCATCGCCAGTATTTTCCCACTATTATTCCCCGATGAAACTCCTGTAGATGACCAAAATTTTGCAATATCATTATTTTTAATTTCTTGGTTTTTATTGCTATTTCCATATTTTTGGTATTCTAATTCTAATAGTGAAGGTTTTAATTTATTTCCATTAGAATTTATCCCATTTTCTTTAGGGATAATATTCTTTGTGTTGCATATCGCTATCGATCCAATATTAGGTTGGATAGGATATCTTTTTTTCTTTTTTTCTTGGTTTAAGACTGTAAATAATATTAGTGAATCTTTATCAGTTAATTCTGCGAGATGGTTATTACCAATTTCTTCTACCGATTTTTCTGAAAATATTTTTAATGACGGATGGGTATTATTAACTAATAAGTTTCGAAATGGTCTACTTGCATCTTGGTCTTTAGATTTGGGTTTTTATTCTGCAGAAATTAATGGTTTAACTTGGAAAGGAAATCAATTCATTTCCTTCAGTATGGTTTTTCGAGGGCGAATAATTCATGATCCATTTAATATTAATTTCATTAAAGATGATAAATATAATGAACTTCTTAATCAATCTCCATTGATAATTACAGGTGAATCTTGGCCATTGAATTTCATTCGAGAAGTAGAAGAAGAGTGATTTTTTTTCTAATCTTGACAACGGCAGGCATTTGAACCGTCTTCATACCCGAGAAGTATGGATGTTTGTATCATATTAGGTTCAAAATCTGATTTGCCAATAGCCGAAAAGTGTATTTCCGTACTAAATGAGTTTTCTGTTTCTCATCAAGTTAGGGTAGCTTCAGCTCATAGGGCGCCTAAGTATCTTGAATCGGTTGTTGAATCTTCAATTGAATCTGGTTGTCGTATATTCATAGGTATGGCGGGAATGGCAGCAGCATTACCCGGAGTAATTGCGTCTATGACTACTCTTCCTGTTATTGGAGTACCAGTAGGTGGGAAAGTACCACTAGACAGTCTTCTTTCTATTGTTCAAATGCCCCCTGGTATGCCTGTTGCTACAGTTGGTGTCGATCGAGGAGATAACGCTGGAGCACTTGCTGTACAGATGTTAGCTCTGGTTGATACTGATTTAGCACGACAATATGATGCTTGGAGAGTTATGAAAACTGCAAAAGTAATTTCGGATGATGAGTCTCTCCGAGGTGAATATTTTTGATGCAGACTCAAATGTTAGTTGACGAAGCAATTGAGAAATTACAAAATGAAGTTAATGATACTGCGATAATTGCTTGCTCAGGTGGTATTGACTCTTCTGTTGCTGCGGTATTAGCACATCGTGCAGTTGGTAGTTTACTTCATTGTGTATATGTCGATACTGGATTTATGAGGAAAAATGAGAGTGATGAGGTCGCAGAAATGTTTGCTGAAATGGGGATATCTCTGAAAATAGTCAATGCTTCTAAAAGGTTTTTTTCTAATCTAGAAGGTGTGACCGATCCTGAGGAAAAAAGGAAAGTAATAGGTGAACAATTTATTCGTGTTTTTGAAGAAGAACAGAAGTTATGCGGTGCTAAGTTTCTGGTTCAAGGAACAATTGCTCCAGATTGGATTGAGTCTGGTGGTGGCGAGCGAGATGTCATTAAATCACACCATAATGTAGGTGGTCTTCCAGAAGACGTTGATTTAGAAATTGTTGAACCACTTCGTGAATTTTACAAAGATGAAGTGAGGGCTATAGCTAGAGAACTTAAAATTAAATCTAGTGAACGTCAGCCATTCCCTGGTCCTGGCTTAGCTGTTAGAGTATTAGGTGACCTAACTGAATCAAGAGTTGAAGCATGTAGGGAGGCTTGTTACATCGTAGAAAAAAGACTTCAAGAGGCAGCAGCAGCGGATAAATGTGATTTACCTTGGCAATATTTTGCTGCTTTACTCCCCGTTCGCTCAGTTGGAGTCCATGGAGATGCAAGAGTTCATGGTGAAACAGTAGTCGTTAGAGCAGTTACTAGTATTGATGGAATGAGTGCCAAGTTTTCCCCTATACCTCATGATGTACTAGCATCGATTAGTACTGAAATCACGAATGCTCTCAAAGGGCAAGTAAATCGTGTTGTTTATGATATTACTCATAAACCTCCAGGTACAATCGAATGGGAGTGAACTGAATTAAACTAGTAGGTACTGAATTTCAGGTCAAGGTTTGGTTAGAACTGGAAAAAATACCCTTTGGTGAAGTTAGAACATATAAGCAAATTGCTGAAATTATAGGTCATCCTAAATCATCTCGAGCAGTTGCTAATGCATGTGCTAGAAACCCCTATTTACCTACCATACCCTGCCATAGAGTTGTAAGGTCTGATGGTGGTTTAGGGGGGTATAGTGGTGTTGGTGGAGTCACTAAAAAGAAGAAATTGTTAGTTGATGAAGGTGTTTTTACTTCCGATTAATTGATGAATGATAGAGAAGGCGGCAGGGTTAGGCCGACATAGCTTAGTTGGTGGAGCGGTGGACTGTTAATCCACAGGTCGCAGGTTCGAGTCCTGCTGTCGGCGCCATCATTCTCTTCGTGCGAATGCTGCGAAAGCAATCATAGTAATTGCTGAAATCATTCCGAAACCAGGTAACCCTGATGATTCCTCAGACTCCATTTGATCACAAATGCCATCATTATCTGAATCGTTGGGTACACTCTCAATATCCTGAGGATTAGATATGCAATTAATTTCTTGATAGTCAGTCCACCCATCTCCATCATCATCATCGTCAGCATTATTTCCAATGCCATCAGAATCCAGATCTGAACGTTCGAATAAATCGAACGGAAAATCATCATTTTCATCAATTGCACCATCATTATCATCATCTAAGTCTAGATAATCACATGTACCATCATTATCGAAATCACTGGGGAATGATTCAGGATTCAATGAATCTGTTTGACAGGAATCTTCTGTTGAATCAGAGAAACTATCTCCATCATCGTCCTCATCAATTTTATTTTCGATACCATCATCATCTGTATCGAGAGGATATTCTTCAGAATTCAAGGGGTCATATCCTGATTCAATCTCTTCTAAGTCAGACCACCCATCTCCATCATCATCAGTATCTGCATTATCTCCTATTCCGTCTTCATCAGTATCTAATGATTCAGTTGAATCATCTGGGAAAATATCTTGTTCATTATCGATACCATCTCCATCTCTATCTAAATCCGTATTATCTCCTATTCCGTCTCCATCTAGATCAGAATTCTCTGTGGGGTCTAATGTAAATGCATCTTCTAAATCAATGAATCCATCATTGTCATCATCGTCATCCATTAGATCGCATATATCATCCGAATCAGTGTCTATTGGTATTGAATTATAGTTCTGTGCATCTGTCAAACATACTTCTTCATCTAAGTCTGACCAATTATCGTTATCATCATCCATGTCTGCATTGTCTCCGATTGCATCATTATCAAAGTCTAACCATTCATTAGGATCTCTAGGGAAGGCATCTTGTGCATCTTCTACACTATCATTGTCATCATCAGAATCCATGATGTCGCAGATCATATCCATGTCTAAATCGTCTGGTGTAGAATTTTGATTCATCTCTTCCGAGCCGCAAATCATCTCATCAGAATCGGACCAATTATCATTGTCATCATCAGTATCTGCATTGTCTCCCACGCCATCTAAATCATAATCTGATGATTCGTTTACATCTAATGGGAAAGCATCAAAATCATCCACTACGCTATCTCCATCATCATCATCATCAAATAAATTACAAATACTATCTCCATCGGTATCTAATGGAATTGAGGTATTATCTAGAGGGTCAGTATTACAAGAATTTTCATTTATATCTGACCAATTATCATTATCGTCATCACGATCTACGTTATCTCCCATCCCATCATTGTCATTATCTTGCCACTCGCTATTATCTAGTGGGAATGTGTCATTTTCATCAGAATATCCATCATTATCATCATCATCGTCAGTAATATCACAGATGCCATCTAGGTCTGTATCTAAAGGAATAGATGTATTATTTAGTGAATCTGTATTGCAACTTAATTCGTCTGAATCCATCCACCCATCATTATCATCATCGTCATCTAAGCTATTACAAGTTCCATCTTCATCCGTATCTGAAGGGATAGATGAATTATTTAGAGAATCTGTACCACAT
>CAXDMJ010000032.1:0-14331 GCA_963990035.1 uncultured Candidatus Poseidoniales archaeon
ACTAGAGATGTATTAGTTGATCAGGCATCAGTTGAGGTAGTATATGTCAGTTCTCCAGATGTATTTTTTGGACCTGAAATTAGAGAGAATACTACTATATTCGATGGAAGTAATTATGCAAAAGATTTACCTCAAGGTTATGTTGATCGACAGAGTCTAGTCCCTAATTCGATAACTCAAGCAGTTTTGAGTCAATCAGGGGCATTTTCAGCATGGGAGAAAGTTGAAGCGATTCAAAATTTCATAATAAATGGAAATAATACGACTAATTTCTTAAGAAATAATGATCCCGTAATCCCAAATTTCACTTCAGATATAAATAGTGATATTACAAATTATATTCTAAATAGTAGTCTTGAAGGTTCTTGTGATCAATTCGCTACAGTCTTTGCAGTAATGCTTCGTCATGCGGGTTTTGCATCTCGTAAAGTTACTGGGTTTTCAGGAGGTGATTGGAACGGTAAATCATATGAGGTATATGGTAGTGATTTTACTACTTGGGTAGAAGTTCAAATGCAAACTAACCAAAATCAAGGGAATGTGACTTTAGGTTGGGTTCCTTTTGAAGCATGTCCTCCACAAGCTCTTTTGGAGGTTGTAGATGAAGAATGGGGGCCTTCCACATTCGATAGAGATCTCACGAGTGGGGATATATGGCTTAACGGTACACTGCAATTTGTAGATAATGCGACTCTGGCAGAAAATGTTTCAATTTATTTGTATCTTGTAACAGGTAATGATACTTCATTAGTTCCAGGTTCTGCAGCAACCTTGAATCATCTCGTTGCTAACGGTTCAACAGACTCGAATGGTGTTTTTGCCTTATTAGGGAAACCATCTGAACCTGTTAATCCCGGTTATGGTGCATTAGTTTTACAAATATTTGAGAAAGCTTATATTGGTTCTCAAGGTATCTCTTTTACTTGGAGATTAAATATTACTGACGATGCAAATATTTCATTGATTTCTCCATCTCCTGTCGAACAGCCTATGCTTGGAGTAGGAGTCAATTCTAGTGTTTCTGGATATCTTACTTTAGAGAACTCTCCTTCTGTAGATGTTTCCTCTATAGATAAAATGCTAGTTATCTTAAATTATACGACGTCTGTAGATGGTTCTGTAAGTCTGATTACTAATTTAGGTGCGGGTGGGTATTATGATTTTCAAATACCTATAGCCGAATCAGAACCATTAGGATTAATTAATGCTTCAATATCTTTCCTTGGTTGGCATGAAGATGATCTAAATAATGCTACTATACCTAGTTATCACATTAGACCTTATGTTGAGAACTTTATGTTCAATATCACCCCCGCTCCTAATTTGACAATTTCATTACAAGGTATAGATGCTAATAATACATTTTTGGACATTGACTCGCTAATTTTCATTAATGGTTCAGTGTTGAGCATAGGTGATACTCCTGAAGCTCTAAATGGGACTCTTTTCCTTCAGATGAGAAGGTCATCTACTAATGGACCTTATCAAACTCTAAAAACATGGTATGTTAATGACTCAAATTGGACTACCTCCCCTGGTCAATTTAATCTCAGTTGGTTATTCTCTGCTAATGATGTGCAGATTCCATCTGGTCCTGTTGAAGTGAAATTCCAATTCGATGCAGAAGGACTTTTTGCTAATGACCAACTCACTTATTTAACTGAATATGGAATAAGAAGTGATATTAACTTTGAATATGAATTAGTACCTCAGTCACGAGGTAATCAGGCTGGAGTCGAGATAGTACTAACTGACCATACGAATACCTCTGTAGCCAGTTTCCTTGGTTCATATGTATTAGATTTTAATGGCACATCAGTTTGGAATCTGACGGATCCAGATATCCCTAAGGTTACTCCTGTTTGGGTACCTGAAGCAACAGCACCTGCGGGCGATTACTCATGGGTACTGAATTATTCAGGTAGCACATGGTTCAACCCATCAAGTATTATTGAGATGGTAAGAATTCAAGGACAATCTAATTCTACAGTAAGTATTGGTAGTGAATGGACTCCTCGAGGACAATCTAATTGGGTTTCCGGTTTTGCTCAAGATAAAAATCTAGGGACTCCAGTTATTGGCAATAATTCTTCAGTAACTGTGCAACTATTGGTTCCTTCTGGATTGCCTCCTTTACCAGATGGCTTACCTGCTCCTGATACGATTTTAAGATTAGGTGGGTCGTTCATTGATACTAATACTGGTGGCTATAACATTTCATTCTTTATGCCTGAAGAGATATCTTCAGGTGTTTACGAACTTCGTGTATTCTTAGATTATACTATTAATACTCCAACCGGTGGAGAATATTACAAAGTATCTGATGCTGATTCTATTTCAGTAGGTATCCAGACAGAAATGATAGTTGAGTCATCTCCTTCATCTTTAATCGTAGTTGCAGGACAGAGTATGATAATTAATGCTACAATTACTGATATTGCTGATGGGTCTCCTATCTCTGATGTCATAGCGGATGTAATTTTTGACTCAGGCGGTTCACTACAACAATTACTTCAAACCTCGACGACTTTATCCGACGGAATAGTTAGGTTTAGTCCTATAATTCCTGCTAATACGCCTCCTGGTTTTTACAATGTTTTAGTTATTGCCGATGATGATATTTCAGATAATTTAACTGATTCTGATGCTGGTCGATGGCTTGGTAATGGAAGTACTTCAAATTTGACAGTTCAAGTATCTAGTTTGATTATTTTAGATCCGTTATCTTCTGAAGTTACTGCAGGGTCTACTTTTTCAGTATCCGGTCAAGTAATGGATGCCATTGATTCTAACAGAACTGTAGATGGGCCGATGGCTGTAGAAGTATTTTTCTTGGATGATTTGAGTGAAACTCTGATTACAAGTTATGTTACTTCAAATAATGGCAGCTTTAACATAACTGTTCCTACCGACCCACTTGGTAACGGTGTAAGTAGCGGTGTCAAGACAGTAGTAGTAAGCGTAATTGAAGACAGTACTCCATTTTATCTTACAGGAACAGGTAATGATACAATTCTTGTCCGAGGTGTTTCTACATTTATAGATAAATCACCAATTCTCAATACTGTAGTCGATAGAGGGACAAATGTCACTTTAACTGCACGATTAGTTGAATCTAGTAACGATGATTTACCATTAGGTGGATTCAATGTTTCAGCAGAGTTCCATGATACTTGGTTAAATGAAGTGGCATCTAACCCTCAGGGATTAATTAATTTCACATTTTTCATACCTAATGATCATCCTTTAGGGCAGATTGATGCGATACTGTACTTTAATGGTTCTAATACACTTCATAATACTTTAACTCTAATATCTACAATAACAGTACGTTCCCCTACAATAATAACATTGGATAATATAACTGATAACCCCGCAGCGGGTGAAACATTCAATGTTAGCGGGACTTTAACTTCTAACAATGGAAGTTCTATAATAGATAGGCAAGGTAATACTTTAGCTCCCAGTCTAATTTTCCAAATTGATGACCGTGACGATACATTTACAGTTCTGAGTAGCAATGTTCTACTTGATGGTTCGTGGAATGCCAACATCCGTCTAGATTTAACATTCCCAAGAGGGTCACATAATATTACTGCAACATTTACTCCAAATGTAAACTACTATGATTCAAGTACTGGTGATGGAGTATTTGATAGTAGGGGTTACTCTTTACTGACAATAGTTAGCCCTCTAGATTTAGATCCAGATAGCCGAGTTGTCCGAGGTCAAGAAATTAATATGTCATTTTCATTGATTGATAATTCTGCCCTCCCTGTCGCTTTAGGGAATTTAGATGTAATAATTGATGATGTAGTAGTTTCTAGTGTAATTACGGATTCTTCAGGTCTGGCTAACACTTCTGTAATGGTTGATTCGAATAGAGTTGCAGGACCTCTAGAGATAACAGTTACATTTGCAGGAATAGAAGGCAGTACTGGGCTTATAGGAGATGAGTCTATTACTCGCGTGATAGTATTGGCACCAACAGTCGTTGAGATTAATGAGATTACAGGTAGCGCAATAGCTGGTGAATCCATTACTTTCCATGGGACATTACTTGATGAACATGGACAAGCACTTATAGATGAAGGAGTAGAAACTGGTGGTATAATTCATTTATCAATTGATGGAGTCGATGTTGGTGCTATTTATTCTACTCAAAGTAATGCTTCAACAGGTGAATGGTCGATAACTTATAATCTACCCTTAGATACAGATTATGGTCTTCATGAAGTTCTTGTTGACTTCTTTGGAGGATTTACTTGGGTCGATCCAATGGGTCAAGGTGATTCACTAAATCCTGAATATTATCTGCCATCATCTTATACTCAATCATATAATGCAACACAAACTTCTCAAGTTGTTCTAACTACTCCTCCTGGTGAAATTGACAGGAATCAATTACTTACTATTGAGGGTATGTTAACTGATGGAGCAGGCCGTTTCCTCCCTAATAGAGAACTTTCAGTCTATATGAATGATCAATTACTAACTGGACTAAACGTAGACTCGGATGGGAACTTTAGTTTGTTTATACCAGTACCATCTGATATGCCATTAGGTCCGAGAATAGTAAAAATCGTATTCGAGGGTGAAGAATTTATTCTTTCTTCTAATTCTTCCTCAGTATTCATTGTTTTTGCACCTACTGAGGTTTCAATTTCTCAACCTGCTGCGGTTGCAGTCGGTGATAACTTAATTTTACGTGGTAATGTTAAGGATAATTTACCAAATGGCAATCTTGCTAATCATTCTCTTGAAATATTTATTGATGGTGTATTAATTGGAATTACTACAAGTGATGAAAATGGTGATTGGACACTGAATTGGGTAGTTTCTGAATTCTTAAATGTTGGAACTCATTTAGTGACAGTTAAAGCACCCCAGCAGGGATATTATCGTGAAGGTAATAATGAAGTTAATTTGACAATTGCATATCATTCTGGAATTTCACTACAAGTCGAATCTAATATTGTCACTAGGGGTGGTCAATGGAACTTCAGTGGCAGACTTTATGATTCGGATTCAGATGGATTACCTGGTTTAGATAATCGAGAGATTATTCTCTATCTTGATGGTCAAGAAATAGATCGAACGAATACTTTAGGTAACGGTTTCTATCAATTCGACCATGATTTAGGTTATTCTATTACAAGAGGTGGACATGATATAATCGTTGAATTCTCTGGGGAAACATACTACCTCCCTACGAGTTATAATATGACAGTTTATGCTAGATCTGATATAGAAATAGAAGTATTATGGGTGTCCGAAACAATAATTCGTAGCGATATCGAACATCCTATCAAGATAGAGGGTAGGGTTCTAGAAATTGGTGGAGGAGGTAGTGTAATCGAAGATATGGTTATCACTCTACATTGGCTTCCCAGCGGTATAGAAAATGCTAATTTGCAATGGGATGAAGCAACTGGACATTTCCGTATTCTATCTAATGCTCGAGTTCCGATGCCTCCAGGACCTATCGATTTAGTGATAAAAGTCGAATCAGATACTGCTAGGTACCTCAATGGAGGGAATGAAGAATTGTCTGTTTCTATAATGGTGCCAGTTAATTTTGAATTTACACCTGATGAAATCAAGTTAGGTAAGGATGATAGAATAATTAGAGGTACTGTAAATGTCACTGCTACAGATTCATTCCAACCAGTATCTAATATTTCGATGACCGCCTCTTTGATTAATGCTACATCAGG
Source organism: uncultured Candidatus Poseidoniales archaeon (assembly GCA_963990035.1). Classification (GTDB taxonomy): domain Archaea; phylum Thermoplasmatota; class Poseidoniia; order Poseidoniales; family Thalassarchaeaceae; genus MGIIb-O2. The sequence continues at coordinate 5,718 of CAXDMJ010000032.1, forward strand.
ACAAACGCACTTCAGAGTAATTGAAATGACAGATCAAGATGGTTTATTCACATATGAATTTAAGTCTATAGAAGGTTTACCTACATTGTGGGATCAGAGTTTCTGGGGTGAATTAAGTATATCATTTAGTACTGATTCTTTGTTCATTGATCCTTCCAATAGGACTTGGTTAGCTACTCAGCATGGTGGGATTGATATAGAATATGAAGAAACAGCAGAAACATCGATAATTCAATCTGTTTTATTCGTAATATTGATTTTAGTAATTATTGCAGGATTAGTTAGCAGTGGTCTATATTATCAGCGTCGTCGAAATGCAACTATTGATGAGCTAGCTGGGATATTTAGTTACACGGCAGAGCTTCTTGCAGCTGGTGATGAGTTCAGGGAAGCGATATACAATTGTTATGAGAGTCTTTGCCAAATATTAATGCAAAGAGGCTTCTTAAGGCGAGATTTCGAAACAGTTAGAGAGTTTGAAATCGCAATAAGATCTGCATTACCAATTAGTGAACAATCATTAATTGCTTTAGATAGAATTTTTGAAGAAGCACGTTATTCTAGCCACATATTAGGTGAAGGTCACCGTCAAAACGCTCAAATTGCACTTAATGCTGTTCTTCAAGAAATCGATCAATTACAGGAAATACCAGTTAGAGATGACTATATTAACTCAGAGTAATTATAAGAATGATAACTCTATATTTCCATTACTCCAAGTTGCTTTTTGAATTTCTTTACCTATCGGTAATCTGAAGGTTCTGAGTAATCCTCCAAAAATCTCTGAAGAACTAATTTGTATTATTTGAGTCCCGTTTTCAAATTTTGTTTGTAGAATCAAATCATCTGGACTACTTGAAGGAATAGGTAAAGTTATCCCTAAATCAGTACTTCTACCTCCGAATTCTGAAAGAATTTCATCAACAGCCTTTACGTTCCTAATTTTCATTTTTGTTTCTTCAAGATCACTACTTATGTTAGTGACGATATTTTCATGATTTTTCTGAACCTCAGATAGATGCGATAAATTTATTAGAAATTTCTCATGTAATTCTTGAGCATTAGAGTTTAGGTTATCTCTTGAAGTTTCTAGAGATAGTTCTAGTTCTTTATTCCGACCCAAAAGCTCAATTTCATGACGTCGCCAAACTTTATCCATAATGGTTCGAAACTACTCCCTCGAATGAACCCGTCGTTGATTATCTCTCAATTGCTGGTTCAGGATGTCTTTTGAAGAAATTTCTAGTCAATCTGCCGGTTCTATTTTCATCTGGAGATTGTATTATGTCTATACTTTTAGGTAAACAATTCCGAAATTGTCTCATCATTATTCTTTTTTCTAATAATACTACAATCGCTCTATCTTCTGATTTTCTTATAGGTCTACCTAATGCTTGCATTATACTATTTATTGCTGGTTGAGTACTCGTATATCTCCAAGCTTTATTATTTCCAAAACGTTGTACATAGTATTCTTTCAATGCATCTTGTCTTGCACTGGGAGGCGCTAAAGGAAGACCAAGACAAATCACAGAATCAAGAATATTATGAGGGTAATCAACTCCTTCAGCTAATTTACCACTCAATACTCCTGCAAGTAAAACTTGTCTTTTATTCCTTCTTTCTCTTTGCAAATCATCTACTACTCCATTTACACTACGCTTAGACATTCTATTAGTTTCTTCTTTGAGAATTATGTATCCTGGTAACCAACTGGCATCTCCAAGAATATCTTGCAGTAATGCATAACTTGGTGCAAAAAATGCTATATGTCCTGGCGTATTTTTAATTACCGCTAATATATGACTTCTAATCCTCTCAGTATTCTGGTAGTTTCTTTCAGTATACTTTGTAGTCACATCTTTAGCAACTAGTACTGGTCTTTTATCACTTAAGAATGGTGATTCATATTCTTTCATTATCATTCTTCTACTAGGTGGTATTTGTAGTAAATCTGAATACATTTCCGGCGGGAATAAAGTACCTGACATTAGTATTGCACCACCTGTACTCGTCAGTATAGGCCCACTGACTACACCAGGATCTAATAGAAAACTTCTGACTCTCCCTTCATCACCTAGTAAGTCAAAAACCAAAACCAATGCTGGATTATGTAAATATTCAAGTGTAATTGAAAGCATATCTGCTAATCTAGTACTTGCAGTTTCTTTTTCCTCTCCATCTTCGTCTTGTTCTACTTTGACTCTATACAGTTGTTTAATCATTTTCCTCAACATGGTATATTTACCATCTATTTTAGCATCTAAATCCTCGTTTAATATAGAATCTATTTCACCTATAAATTCAATTGTCGGTATTTTCATGTCATTTTTACCCGATTTTATCAAGTCACTCTGTTTTTTCTTATACCAAATATTCATTTGCTTGAATATTTTTTTCATTTGACGTAATGCTTCATTTATACTCTTTAAATCAAAATTATCTTGAATGTCTGAAAGATCTAGTTTTTTCATTGCTCTTTCTTTCGTGCCTAAAAATTCATCAACTTCATCTCTTGCATCGCGAAAAACCCTTAGTATCGCTCTCCTTTCTAATCCATTTCTTATTCTATCAGGAAGGTTGTGTGCTTCATCTATAATTAATATGGTATTTTCTAAGTCTATTCCCATTGCCGATAGGGAACTTTCTCTGACATTTTCAACAAATACGTGATTATAGTCACAAACAAGTATATCACAATCTTTGACTGCTGATCTTGCAGTTGCCCACGCACATATTTTTTTACTTCTACTTTTTTCAATAACATCATCAACATGATTGGGAGTTTTTAGAATATATTCTCTCATATCATCTCTTCTCGATTGTCTTGATGACTCTATAACTCCTTCTTCGCAGGAGCATTTACCTGTCATTTTATCTACATCTTCACACATAGACTCTCTACCAATTAAATCAACTACTTTTACTTCAGGGATTTCCTTGTCTAAATTTGAATTAATACTTCTAACGGTTTCAATAACTATCTTATGTTGTGATTGTCTTCCTGTCAAAAATAATATTTGATTTTGATTACCTATACTTCTTGCTACTTCTATTGTTGAAGCAAGTGAGGCCGCTGTTTTCCCTATGCCAGTTGGTGCAGCAGCTAAAAGAAAACCTTGTTGATTTAATGCATTTATCCCGTCTATTACCATTTCTTTTTGCGCACTTCTCAGTTTTTCATGAGCAATAAACTTCCCAATCTCAGTGGTGTCTGCACTCGTCATGGAAGTGAACCTGACAATAGAACGACCAAGAAGATTGGCTTTTGAGGGGGTGCTCCGTATTATCCATACGGAGCGGTGTGTGTTTTGAATTTCAGAGTAATTTTTCTCTATCTGTCAAACGAGTTTTATCTCGATTTAATCTAGGAGCATCACGTGCCTCGTAGCCTATCGCATTGCTTAACCTAGCTCTATTTCTAATTCCTGAAAACCCAATTATGATCTTAGATTTTCTAGATTGCACATGGGTGAGGGGGCGATTTTGTCGCCCCCCCACGTTTGTGTGCATCCCATCCTCACTCATTCTCTCACCTCTGAGCGTTCGAATCTTCATCAAATCGCGCGCTTAAATCTTCCATACGCTTTTGTAAAAGTCTAGTTACAGACATTCCCTCTATTGACTCACGTCTAATGTAGTCCCGAGCAGCAAATTTCAGTACAGTTTCTGGGTTTTCTGCATGTATTTTGCAAAAATCTCTCATCAACATTGTTAGTTCTGGTCCTAAATTAACTTGTACTTTTTGTCCATTACCTATGATTGGTTGTTCTAATAAACGTCGTACCGCGTCTCTTATGACATCTGATCGATTCCTCATTCCGTCGAAACCTATTCTTTGATCAATTGCCATTAAATGGTCCTCGGGAATTCTCAATGAAACCATAGGGCTGTGACCAGACATCGTTGTTCCTCAGGCTAAGCAGATAGCGTTCAGCACATAAACTTAATGCAAATGAAATACAATTGAAATACAAATTAAGATATTTATATTTTTTTTTAATTATTTTTCATAAGAGTATAATCGAGTGATTCAAGTCTAAGCATATGTTCCAAGTGTCAGAGGTGTAGTTATGAAAGTCATAAATGATGCAATTCATGGACAATTCCGTATTGATGGAGTAAGGGAAGAATTGCTTAAAACTCCAGAAATGAATAAGCTCAGTCATATCAAACAACTGGGTTTAGCTCATCTTGTATTCCCTGGAGCTCATCATACAAGATTTGAACATTCTCTGGGTGTTTCTCATCTTGGAGGTCTGATGTCTGATTCTATTTCATTAGATTCTCATGAAAAATCTACTGTTCAGGTCGCAGGAATGCTTCATGATGTAGGTCATGGCCCATATTCTCATACTCTAGAACATATACTTCACGAAAGAGGGGGACTTGATCATATGTCTATTACAGAAGGGATTATACTAGGGGAATATGATGTCTTGAGGGATGGAGAAGAACTATCAGTCCCTAATCGTAGAAGTATTCCTGAGATTCTTGAATCTTTTGATATCGTACCAAAAGAAGTAGCAGCACTAATTCGTGGCCCTGGTGCCGGAGGTAGTGAACGAAATATTTTGCAATGGACTGAAGGGAAGCAAGATTTCGTATCTCAAGATAATACTCTATCTCATCTTGTTCACGGTCCTGTTGATTGTGACCAAATGGATTATCTACTCAGGGATTCGCATTTTACAGGTGTTAAACATGGTGTTATTGATCATCATAGACTTATTGAGTGTCTAGAAAGAAAGAGTGGTGATGTTGCAGTCGATGAAGGAGGTCTACCTGCGTTGGAAGGGATGTTAGTAGCTAGAGGGCTAATGTATAGTGCAGTTTACTTCCATAGAGTTACCCGTGTAACTGAAGTTATGCTCTCTAGAGCAGTCGAACGTAGTGAAGAAAATTTACCTGATTCATTAGATTTGCAGAGGAGAGTTGATGCAGAAGTTTGGGAAGCGTTACATAACGCAGGTGATTATGCTAAAGATATGATTCGTAGGCTTAAGTATCGCCAATTATTGAAAGTTGCGACGAGTCGAAGACGGCAAGATTTATCCGAAGAGATAGTTGAAAAATTAGTGAAATTAGCTTCTAACTCCGAAAAACGAATTGAATTTGAAAACGAATTAGCAAATCGTGCAGGAGTTAAGGAAGGTTATGTTGCAATAGATGTGCCATCCGTTAAATTATTATTATCCGAACCTAGAATGTCTCAAGTAGATATTCGTATTGTTGGTGATGATGGAAAAACTCGATGGTTTAGAGAGCATACTCCAATAGCTGAAGCATTAAGGAAAAGGCAAGTTTCTCAGGCTGCTGTTTACGTCATGACTCTTCCTGGTTTTGAGCAAATTGTGTCACGTATCGCTGAAGAGCATCTCTTCTCATAAATGCGGTAAAGGTAACGCTACAATGCATACCTTTCAAAAAGGGTTAGTCTACCCACAGTGTACCGATATAGTGAACTAGATTCGGAAACCTTGGTGAACCCAATGGATAATACAATGAAAAAAGTATATGACAGTGTAATTGCAAGAGATCCGAACCAACCTGAGTTTCATCAAGCGGTGGAAGAGGTACTGGAAAGTTTAGTTCCGGTAATTCAGGCACATCCAGAATATTTACCTGTTGTTAAATCAATGGTTGAAGCAGAAAGAATTATTCAATTCCGCGTCCCATGGTACGATGATAGCGGTAAATTACATGTTAATCGCGGTTTTAGAGTACAGATGAATAGTGCGATTGGACCTTACAAAGGTGGTCTACGTTTCCATTCTTCAGTTAATCAGTCGATTCTTAAGTTCCTTGCTTTTGAGCAAGTCTTCAAGAATAGTCTAACCGGATTACCTATGGGCGGCGGGAAAGGAGGTTCTGACTTCAATCCTAAAGGTAAAACTGACTCAGAAGTAATGCGTTTTTGTCAATCATTTATGATGGAATTATGGAGACATATTGGTGCTAATCTTGACGTGCCAGCAGGTGACATAGGTGTAGGTGGTCGAGAAATAGGATATTTATTTGGTATGTATAAGAAACTTGCAAATGAATTCACAGGAGTCCTTACAGGTAAAGGGCTATCTTATGGTGGATCATTAATTAGACCTGAAGCAACTGGTTATGGATTAGTATACTTCGCTCGAGAGATGCTAGCAACTAAGGGTAAATCATTTGAGGGGGCTACTGTATCAATTTCTGGTTCAGGGAATGTTGCTCAGTTTGCTTGTGAAAAAGTACTTGATTTAGGGGGAGTACCTGTAACAATGTCAGACTCCAGTGGTTTCATTCATGATTCTGAGGGTATTGATCGAGATAAATTAGCTTGGATAATGGATCTAAAAAATAATCGCCGAGGACGAATATCTGAATATACTGATAAATTCCCTAACGCTATATTTACTAAATCTGCTCCTGAACCATCTTCAAATGGATTATGGGGAGTTAATGTTGATGTAGCGCTACCATGTGCTACACAGAACGAAATTAATGGCGAAGAGGCTCTAATGCTAGTAGAAAATGAAGTAATGGCAGTAGCTGAAGGTGCTAATATGCCTTGTACTCCAGAAGCTATAGAGGTCTTTCAGAGTAATGGAGTTATGTTTGCACCTGGTAAAGCTAGTAATGCTGGAGGTGTTGCAACATCTGGTCTTGAGATGTCACAAAATTCACTTCGATATAACTGGACACGTGAAGAAGTCGACACAAAACTCGATAATATCATGGTTAATATCCATAAGAATGCATCTGAAACTGCTGAAAAATATGGAATGCCTGGGAACTATGTAGCAGGAGCAAATATTGCAGGATTCTTGAAAATAGCGGAAGCAATGATTGCTCAAGGTTTAATTTAAGTGAATTAATTTTCTTCATCCATAGATGATAAAAATTGTTTCAATCGTTCTGATTTTGGTTCCCCGATGATTGTCGATGGACCTTGTTCTGCAATTAGTCCTTTATCCATATAAATAATTCTATCAGCAACGTCTCTAGCGAAATTAATCTCATGAGTCACAATTACCATCGTCATTCCTTCATCTGCTAAATTTCTTATTGTTTGTAATACTGAACCAATAAGTTCAGGATCTAAAGCACTAGTAGGTTCATCAAATAATATTACTTCAGGATGCATTGCCAATGCTCTTGCTATAGCTACTCGTTGTTTTTGACCACCTGATAGGTTACCTGGATATGCATCAATCCTATCTAAAAGGTCTACTCTTGCTAGAACCTCTAAAGCACTTTTTTCTGCATCCTCTTTACTCATCCCTCTTACATACCTTAACCCTAGAGTGATATTATCTAGGACTTTAAGGTGTGAAAATAATTCAAATGATTGAAACACCATCCCTATCTTTGAACGTATCTCATTAACATCGGCTAGTGGATTATTTATGACCTCATTATTTAATTTAATTACTCCTTTCGTAGGTTCTATTAGTCTGTTTATACATCTTAATACCGTTGATTTCCCACTTCCTGACGAACCAATTATTGCCACCGATTCTCCTTTTTTTACATTAAATGATATTCCTTTAACTGCATGAACTCCCCCTGGGTAAATTTTTTCTAGATTGTCGATATTTAATACAATTTCATCCATCTAATTCCCTCCTGTAATTCCTAAACCTGGTATCCTTGTTTTTTCTTCCAATCTTCTTAATAATAATGCTAATGTCCAAGTGACAACGAAATATGCAATCATAACCATACCCCATGTCCAGAATATTTGAAATGTTATTGCAACTATCAATTTCCCTTGTCTTGTCAACTCAGTATACGCAATTACACTCGCTAAGGATGAATTTAATACTAAATTCACCATTTCATTTCCAAGAGGTGGTATACATATTCTAATTGCTTGCGGGAGAATAATTAATCTCATAGTACCCATATATGTTAATCCGATACTCCTTCCTGCTTCCATTTGACCCGATGGTATGGCTGCAATTGCTCCTCTTATTGTTTCACATTGATAAGCTGCGGAGTTCAATCCTAGAGCAAATATCGCACTAAGATATGATCTTTTACCAGGACCAAATAAACCCTCACTGGTATAATCTATTAAGGGTGAAAAAAGACTATCCAAAGGGCCTAAGTAAGACGAGATAATTGAAAGGTCTTGTGTTACATCTATACCCATATTTTGTATATGCTTTCCTAATTGTAATCCAAAATGAATAAACATAAATTGAACTAGAAGAGGTGTATTTCTGAAGAGATCAGTGTATAGGGTTGCTATAGTCTGTAATGGTCTTAATTTCCAAGGTTGTAGATCTATATTATATTCATCAGACTTTGCAGTTCTTGAGATGAATTTATCCGGAAGAATTCTTTTTGTTGCTAATATGCCTATTATTAGAATTAATGCTCTCCAACCAAAAATTTCTAGGAAACCAATCCCATTCGTAATCTCATTGTCAGATAAGTCCAAACCAACAAAAATTTCAGTCAAAATAAATACCCACAATAGTATTGTTAATATTGATTTCCCATGATAGAAAGTCCTCATGGAATAATTCCCATTTGAACTAAGGAATAATATTCCGAGATACGTTAAACCAATTCCCATTATTAGTCTAAAGAATGCATCTGGATCACCTATCGGTGCAAAAATATA
>CAXDMJ010000033.1:0-12240 GCA_963990035.1 uncultured Candidatus Poseidoniales archaeon
TACACCTCTCTATTCGTCGGCAGCGTCAGATGTGTATAAGAGACAGAAACCAGGAGGAGGAGGCATAGGAGGTAAACCCGGGGGAGGGGGAGTATCTGCAACTCCAACATCTTGTGAGACCTCATTAGAAATGATAGTTTCTTTTTCTTTACTCGCAACCTCAAGAGGAGTTTTTAGTTTCAAAATTCTTGTATTATCTATCCTAATATATGAAACACCAAGAGGTTTACTTTCGTCAGGAAATTCAGGCTCATCAATAATTGTCAAGCCATGATTAGGATCTTTCAAGAGAGTCGCAAGATCTTCTCCATCTTCAACCTCTGTCCAAAGACGAGCTTTTGCTGCTCTTCTCTCGGCTAAAGCCATACGTCTTTTTCTTTCTAAACTAGAACGAATTTCTGCTTGTCTAGCGCGACGTTCATCGACAAAAGCCTCTATTTCTGATTCCATTGAAGATTGAGCATCTGAAGTAATTACTAACTTTTTAGCAAGTTTTGTACCATCTGCAGCCTGAGGTGTAAGGTTGGGAATAGGTGGTAAAACCATTTCTGATGAAACAGGATTTGGAGGTAAAGGCATAGCAGGTAAAGGCATAGCAGGTAAAGGCATAGGGGGAAGAGGATTTACTGGACTCTGTGCTCTTCTACGACTTCTCCTAAGTTTGTCATCTCTTTTGTCACTAACACTTTCCAATTGATTAATTGGAGCCGGAATATCGGGTATAGGAGTTGGATCTAAACTGACTATTGGAGAAATCTCTTTTGGTATATTGAGAGTTGATATTTTTTGATTGCCTGTGAACATTAAAACTGTTAATATTGAAAGAAGTACTACACTGCTAGCAATTCGAGATACTGGATCTAAACTCCCCTGAAAAACAAGTAAAAATATTAATCCTATGAATAGAGAAATCCAACCGATGATTCTGACCTCTCCACCCATACTATCAGCCCTTCGACTAGGTTACCTATCTTCACTTTGACGGGGCCCTGAGTTCTTCACAAAGAATTCTAAGAGATTCTCCTCTATGGGATTTAGCATCTTTTTCAACCTGTGACATTTCTCCAAATGTTCGACCATCTCCAGAATTAGGAATAAATATAGGGTCAAAGCCAAATCCATTAGAACCGCATATTTCAGTAGATATTTTACCTGAACATTTCCCCATAGAACTCCAATACTTACCATTATCATAAAGTATAGAGAAAGCACGATACTCGGCTGTTCGATTAGGGTTATTTTTGAGAAGATCGATAATACCTTGATTTCCAATAGTTCTAGACACATATGAAGAATAAACTCCGGGGAAATCTTTCAATTCATGAATAAATAAACCAGAATCTTCAACCATTATAGCACATCCCTCAAATTCAGTACCAGAAATTAATTTTAAAGATTGAACAATCTTTGATTTGGAAATAACTTCAATATCATCTGCCTGAGGTTCAATAAAATCAGGAGAGTTACCATCAATAACTAATTTGATAACATCATGACCTAGGGAACCTAATACCACTCTTGCTTCAGCAATTTTATCATTATTACTTGTTGCAAAAAGAATTTTCATATAAATCACTCAAGCATGATACCTTACTCGCCCTCTAATAGCATTAAATCTTTCAATAACTTCATGTCCAGAAGGTGAAAAATCATTAGAGAAAGAAGTATAACCCTCTATTATTTCATCAATAGCATTTTCATATTCATAATGACTAGCATTAAGACACTCATTCAGGACCTGTAAGTCTAGACCTAATTGCTCAATTTCAGGAGCTATTTTTGCAAGCCCAAAATCAATAAGATTTAGTTCTCCAGCATCATCAATCATAACATTATGAGTAGTTAAATCACCATGGGAAATACCTAACTCATGCATTTCACGGATTAAAACTCCTAACTTTCTAATTTGCCCTAAGTCGGAGGCACCTTCTAATAAAAAATCATACAATGTTGTACCACTTATGTGACTTAATAAAATCCAACCTTTATCTACATCTATATCTAATATTTTAGGACAAGAGATTCCTGTCGAATGTAATTTAATCAAAACTCTTACTTCCACAGAAAGTCTCTGTCGTATCAATCTACGATCTAAATCAGGATGGCGATATGAACGAGGATTACGAATTTTCAAAATTGCTTTATCACCCATCCAAGTACCTAAGATTACGATTGCTTCTGCACCTTTGTGAATGATTTTTGACTGCTGCCATACTGGTACGAGGTCATCAACCATGTCTATCGGAGGTGACATACCTTGAAAGAGGTTAAACCTAACCAATGAGTGAATTCACATGTCCATGGACCTACCTTTGGCCCCAAATCCACGTGGAAAGATAACTTGTAAGATATATCCAGAGCATATTATTGAGAAAGAAGCACTAAGACTTAGTGAAGTAATAAAACAACCTAAAAGGTGGACTATCGAACACTGTAAAACAATTGCAGCATATACATTAGAAATTAATGAACTAAAAAAAGATAAAGATGTTTATCTAATTGCTCATTCATACCAAACTCCAGATATAGTGTATGGAGTTGCAGATGAAGTCTCAGATAGTTATTCATTATCTAAATCTGCTAGAGACGCAGAACAGCAAATAATTTTATTTTCAAGTGTTCGATTTATGGCAGAAACTGCTAAGATATTAAGTCCGAGTAAATTAGTTCTTCATCCCTCACCAGAAGCTGGTTGCTCATTATCAGAAAGTATTACTGCACAAGATGTAAGAGATTTAAAAGAAAAATATCCTGGAGTCCCAGTAGCTTGTTACATAAATACAACTGCTGAAGTAAAAGCAGAAGTAGATGTTTGTGTAACAAGTAGCAACTATCTAAAAATATGTGAGAATCTACCTGGAGATAGACTAATCTTTGTGCCTGATAGATTTATGGGTGAGCATTTACAAAATTCACTTCAAGGGAAAAAAGAAGTAATTATTTATGATGGAGAATGTGAAGTACATGCATTATTCACAGGTGAAAAAGTATTATCTTGGAGAGAAAGAGCAAGAAAAGCAGGTATTGATCTTCAAGTTTTAAGTCATCCTGAGTGTGCAGCAGATGTTTTAGAAGAAAGTGATATTATAGGAAGTAGTGAAGTATTGATTAAAGAATCAATACGATTAGGGAATGAGGGAAAAACTGATATTATGTTAATTACTGAATGTGGGACTGCTGATAGAGTAATCGCAGAATCTAAAGAAAATCTGAATATTATAGGAACATGTGTGATGTGTAGACATATGAAAACAACACTTTTGGAAGATATCCTACAGGCTTTAAGAGAACCTAGCGATGAACAAATTATTGAATTAGATAAAGAAGTTATAGAAAGAGCTAAGTTATCATTAGATGAAATGTTTAGATATGCTGAACTTTAATTACGAAGTCTTTTTTCAAAAGCTGATTGATGTGACCAAACTAACAATAGAGGAATAAGCATCAGTATTGCTGATTGAAGAACAACAGATGAGTACTCTTCAAATGTTTTCTCTAATGAATATATTACTAATTCAGAGTTTCCATCTTCGTCAATAGTTATCCAAGTAATACCATTACTCAGTACATGAGGGTGATATTGATTAAAATCATCATGAGTTATCTGAATTACACCATTTCCATCATCAATATCCCAAAGGAAAACATCTCTATTAAAATTAAGAGGGTCTAAATTTATTGAAGGAGAAGTGATTGGTCTCTGAAGAAATGCAATATAATTGCCTTCAATACTTGGAGATTCAGCTGGCCAAAGTGGATTGGATAACATTTGTTGCTCACCCGTTAAAGTATCTATTAGAATAAGTCGATTTAATGGCCCAACATCGACTAATATAACAATGAAATTATCATCCATTTCTATATCTAATACTGTAGAATTATTATAATCAATTGGAGAACCATATACTCTTTCTAGATATTCATCATTTAGATCATTATAGAATGTTTCAACTAATATATTAATTTCGATACTAGGACTGAATAATGTAGTGACATTAATTATCGGACCATTATCAGTATTGGATGCAGATGCAATAAATAGTCCTGAAGCCTCGATCGCAGTCAAATTATCTATTTCAGTCGAAGTAATTGTTTGATTGAGAAGAACATCAATTATTTCCATAGTACCATTTGTAATCATTACTAAATATGGTTCACCTTGATTGTTTTCTCCGATTGAGAATTTATTTGACGTTATATTTTCTGTAATAGTAAATATTGGTTCGATTATACCTAAAGAGATATTATCTAAATAGAAAAAATCAAGATGAAAATTATCGAATAATATAAGACTGTTATTTGATAACTCTATACTTGGAGGATTAGGCCAATTAATACCGCCAATAACTGTCTCTTCCTGAGTACTAACATTCCAGAGTTTTATTTTTACATCAGAGTCTATTTCTTCAATACCTACCACCCAACCTTCAGATCCTGCTGCTTCAGTTGGATTGACACCCTCTATTGGGAAATCTTGATGAGTAGCATCCCATAATAATACACTACTAGTTAATATCAGTAGAACCGCAATTAAGGCTTTAGTTTGACTAGAACTTGGCTGACTAAGAGGAGAAAATATACTCTTAACCATAATCCAAGATTGAGTAGCCCATTTCTTAGGGTCATCTATAGCAAGGGCTAATCTTCGTGAAAATAATCTTTCATCGGCAAATTGCCAGATTGGAGTATGTGTCCTAGAAGTAATTTCAACTGCTATCATTGCTACGATAATACCACCAATAATATCTGAAACCCAATGTATACCTAAATATAAGATAGTAAATCCTGTTATAACAATAAATAATAATAACAATCTCCTATATCTTAACCAACGCTCATCTGAATCCCACCTTTCCATAGTTAGCCATATAGCAAATGGAAGACCAATGTGTAGACTAGGCATACCATTAGTAAATGGATCAATCTGGATAAACCAATTATGAATTTCAGGTGTTAAATCATAAGCAATTGTTTCCATTCCAGGGATATAATTCCCAGTTACTCTGACATTAAAAAATAAGTAAAATGGAATTGCTAGGATATATACCCAGAACATAGAAAGTGATACTCTATCAGCCATATATCTATCATCAAAATATATGGGATATACAAAAGAAGAAAATGTCACTGCCATAAAGCCCATAACATAAAAATGAGTTAATCCTACAGACAATAAAGAATTACTTAATGATTCTTGAATCCATAAAACTATGTCACCCTCAATAGCATATACATAGGGAGTCATGTCAAGTTGTGTATTTGCCATAAGAATTCTATCTAATTGATCAAGTAAATCCTTCCATAAGTATACAGAAAATACAACTATCATATGAGCCCAATATCTTCTAAACATATCAATGAAACCAGAGATACGTATTTTAGCATAATCTGGCTTAAATAAAGGCATTAATCCAAGACTAATTATAATGGCACCAGTAACCCAAGTAAGATAGATGCTAGTCCCTACAGCCATACTATCAATATGTATGGGATAGCCTATCCATCATCAAATTGACCCTTCTGTGGAATCGCTGTTTACGTTATTCGAACTGTTGGACTGTTAGGCTGTTCCAATGTTAAGATGACCTTTTCTACAATTTTATCGAATGCTTGAGCGGTAGCCCCACTAGGGTCGGCGACAATACGATGAACTCCATCATCTCCACCTCTAACAATCCCTGGATCAAATGGCAAGGAACCTAAGAAAGGGACAGACAGATTTTCAGCAGCATCAGCTCCCCCTCCACTCTTGAAAACATCAAGTATAATTGACCAATTACCTTCACTATCAGAAGTAGTCTCAATAATACCGCCGCTAGGGCCGTTAATTCCAACCTTAGTGTTAGGCTCAGTATTCCCATTAATTGTATATCCACTCATATTTTCGACTACACCGATAACTGGAATAGAAATTGTTTTTGCGAAATTTATCGATTTCCTACTATCAAGAAGTGCTACTTCCTGAGGGGTAGTTACAATAACTACTCCATCTATTGTTGGTAAACTTTGAGAGACTGTTAATGGTTCGTCACTAGTTCCTGGAGGGAAATCTATGATTAAAGCATCTAATTCACCCCATTCGACATCACCGATGAATTGATTAATGGCACCTAACTTAATTGGACCACGCCAAATTACAGGTTTATCAGGATCCTCAATAAGAAAAGCCATAGAAATAACTTTGATCCCATATGATCCAATTGCTGGATGTATTCTTCCATTCTCAACATGTAAATCGGTTCCTTCTAAACCAAGCATCTTGGGAACATTTGGCCCCGTAATGTCAATATCCATAATCCCTACTTTCTTACCCATACGAGCTAGAGAAAGTGCTAATCCTGTAGCAACCGTAGATTTACCGACTCCACCTTTTCCGGATAAAACCATAATTTTATGCTTAATATCTTGATCCATTTTATTTATTCGAAGTTTTCGTTGCATTTGTTGATAAGCTTGTTCCATTTGTGCTTTCTGTTCAGTTGAAACCCCAGGTTTCTCTGATTTCTGTTCTGAACCGCCTTCATGATGGCGAATTGGAACCTCGGACATTAGTTAATGGGAAGAGTGAATCATACTTCAACCCTAGTCATCATTAGTTCTACATTAATTATCAAGAAACTATTATCGTTTATTTAATTAAGTTAGACTTTTTGTAAGTTTATATGAAACTCCTATTTGTATGTGTAGGAAATACATGTAGAAGTCAAATAGCTGAAGCTTTGGCCAAAAATATGGGTTTTCAAGCACAATCTGCAGGGACACATCCAGGTGAGAAAGTAGCAAAAAATGCCAAATTAGTCATTAAAGAATTAGGGATAGAAATGGAGAAACAGTATTCTAAATCAATAGATGAAATTGACACTCAATCTTTTGATAAGATAATTAGTATGGGTTGCGGAGTAGAATGTCCAAATTTACCTATCTTTGCGGACTGGAATTTAGATGACCCAGTTGGTAAACAAATAGAGGTTTATAGAAATACTAGAGAAAAAATTCAATTATTATTAGAAGAATTGGCTCAAACTCAGACCGACGCGTAGAAAAGTGACTCAGGTTTCCCAATATACATACGAGTGTAGTGTAGTGGTTATCACCGGGCGTTGCCAACGCCTGAACCCGGGTTCAAATCCCGGCACTCGTACCAACTCATTCAAATTCTGAATCACGTAAAACTAACATTATACCGGCTACAGACAATAACAAAACAAAAATTAAGCCTATTATAATTAGTAAAGAATCATTTTCTAGAATCCAGTTATCAGTATCTGAATTTAAATCTATTTTCTCGAGAGCAATAATCACACTTTGATCTTCAGGTGCAGTTGTAGAAAGATAAATATCGGTCCCTCTAATTAGAATTTCAATTTCTCCATTTGGCAAACTAGAACGGGCAAAAATCTCTAATGAATAAACATCATCACCAGAAATTCTATCAACTCCAGAACCATCATCTACCATTAGTATCCAATCATTAGATTGACCTATAGGTGCCAATCGACCCATTTTTACCTGTACTGATGAAATTCCATCAGGATCTTCCAAAGTGACTTCTAAAACTTGGGATATAGGTTCACCATTCATTGGAACTTGAACAAAATTAAAGAACTCATTATTTCTTGAAATATTATAATTAACAATTAAGGGGGCTTCATTCTCTATGATTAACAAGGAGTATACTACTTCGTCATCGAATAAAGATTGAGTGATTAATCTTGATGAATCATAATTATCAGTTAATCTCACAGGAATTAACTTTTCTCCGGGGGTAATCGTATTTGGAACTACAAACTGACCAATCCATTTTGAATCAACAAAACTCAAAGAAACAGATTCTCCACCTGCACTTGTCAATTCGAGTGAAACATTTGCAACTCCATGAGCGTCATCAGCAATCACAGATACATCAACTAAATCTCCCCTCTTAACAACATTAGGAGTGAAAATAATTGATGACATAACAGGCGCAGGGTTGAGAATCTCTATATGAGTAATTATAGTCACAGTTTCCCAAATATCTGTCATTTCTAACTCTACAGTCTTATTACCGAAATCAAGGCCTTCAGCATATACTAACGATGTCCAGATATTATCATGAATTACTTCATCCCCTGAGAATCCTGTATCAGATAGTTGAATTATTCCCAATCCAAAATCAGACATATCAATAGAAACTGAGACCATATCATTATCGAAATCTACAACCGTAATTTCGAGATGGGCAGTACCGCCTTCTGAATATAGAACTCCTTCTCGGAATTGGATTAGTTCTATCGATGGAGGAGTATTTTCTTCGGCTGTAATTATCGATGGTGAGCGGATTTTATCTAGATTTTGAGTTTCATGGAAATTGATTTCAGTATTATTAAATTCCATGGTTATTGAACGATTAACATGATGGAAAAGTCCTGCTAATAATCCCTCATTAATTATACTACCAGATGCTTGCGATGTAAAATCACTATCATTTCCAAAATTACCAATCCAATTTATCACATTTACATTATGTCCATCAATAATTACTTCCCTTGGATCTTTAACAAGAACAGATAATATGAAGTCTATATTATTAGAAATTACAAGCTTATCTCCAGAAAACAATACCTCAGGAGATACTCCTGTTTCCTTTGTTATAGGTGCGGCATTGACTGAGGTTGCCAGAGGTCTTTCTGGCTCAATTGGGATTGGTGAAACCTCTGGATATTCATTAGAAGTTGAGCCATTATCTTCAATATACAGATACCTAATAGTTTTGTTTTCCCAAGAAGATTGAGGAACTGTGAATTCATATGTGAGATTATGTTCTGCAGTAAGTTCTTGATCAATAGGGAAATCACCTAATGAGGATACATTGAGCCAACTCTCAGCTCTAATTTCATTAACTTCAAAATTAACTCCAGATGAGTTTTTTTGAGATACTGTGTCTTCTATAAAACGAATTATTCCAAAAGAACCTGATGCGTCTCCGCTATACGTACCATCGACCCTAAGGGTATCAACAATAATTAATCCATCACGTTCTTCAAAATGTAGTTTATCGACAGTACCATTAGCGTAGATATATGGTTGCTCAGAAACAACAAAATTAAAATCTGCATTACCCACATATTTTAGTAATTGCTCCTCTTGAACACCATAAATCCATAAATCATTAAATCTAAACTCTTCTAATTCAAGTTCTATATTTGAATCTGAAAATTCTATCAAACTAGTTGCGGATGCTGCTAAATTTATTTGCTGATAATCGCGCGTACCATCAGAATCAAATGACTCGAAATAGAATGTAGAAATTAAGCCAGTTATTGATAAACCCTCGCTGTCATTATTGTTAAATAACTCAACGAAACCATTACCTTCAATTATCAAATGTTCGGTGAAGATATCTTGAGATAAAGTTCGATTATACAGGGCATTAGTAACATTTACAGAAATATCTAACCCATCTTGAATAGTATCTAATGTACCATTACCCATCATTTCGAATTCTTGGTTGGCTAACTCTTCTTCAAAATAGGTTTGATTTAACCAAACTTTTTCTAAATCTAGTTTAATATCCATATCTTCAAAATTATTATATTCAAAAAAACCAGAACCTAATTCATTAGAAATCAAAGTTTGCCCGATTCTTTGTTGCCAACCACGACCTTCAAAAGATAAATTTGAGTGGACTGATTCTTCAACACTAGAAATCTCATTACTCCAAGTTCTATTAGTTATTATTTCATGATCAGATATTGGTTGGCTCCAATTTGTAACTCTGATATTTCGATCACATGATGCCTCTAAAGTTTCTATTGAAATCTCAATTTCGTCTCCGAATAAAGGTTCTTCTGGGAATTTAACATCTATTACGCCTCCTGCAATTATGATATCAGAATTAGAGGGACTACCTACTGACTGCCCGTCTCTTTGGTGGTCAAGTGAAATATTTACTAAATGAGGAGTTGAACCATTAACAAATGGGGGAGAAAACTCAACTACATATGTATGAATAATAGATGTTGAAATATTACTCATGGGATCTTCTGATAAATAATATTCGTAATTCCAGTCTGTAAGAATTGTACATTCTATCTGACTTTCATTTTCAGCTAAAACCATTGACGAAAAACTACTAGATAATAGAATTGAAAAAACAAATAGGGTCACCCTAATGTCCTTCATAAAATAATGTAATGATTTAGACTTATCAATATATCGTGATAATGATTAATTGATTAGAACAATGGCTCTTCCCAATCATCTTCTTCACCGGATCTTTCTTTCCACAAATTAGCAGGCATATCATCATAGATTCCCGCATAAGGATCATCAATAGTTTTTTTCTTATCTCTAAGATCCATAGCAGCTAGTGCAAAAGCTTCTGCAGATGATTTGAATTTCCAATAATGAATCCTCCATTCTCGACCATCCCAGAGAGTAGTTTCTTCAGATTCAGTAGTTAATAAATCATAATCCTGCAATTGATAGAAGAGATTACGATCATTAGGTTCTAACGCATTGTCAATTATACGATTAGAAAACCCAAAGAATCCTAAGGCATGTTCTGCAATGCCTTCTGCAACTACTGTTTCCATACCTTCATCGACTTTGCGGCGAATTGCTTGAGTTAATTGTGCTATAGTCAAACCCAAGTTACCCGCTCCAGTATGTATTCTATGGGAGGGCGTGACTTATCAACCATACTTCAAGAAGATTATGAAATTGTTTGTTCAATCCCGAAGCCGTTAATCGAAGGAAGGCTTTCGTAAACCTCGTGGAGCATAGTGAGGTGAAGACTTTCTTAGGTCTTGAAGAGAGTGGTAAAGAACCCTTTGACATAGTAATTCTACCTATTCCATATGAGATGACTACGAGTTATAGAGAAGGAACTGAGTTTGGCCCAATGGCTTGTATTGAAGCTAGTTCACAAGTAGAATTGTATGATGATTTATTGGTAAATGATTTACCTTGTGGATTTAATATTCATACTTCAAAACCATGGATCAATGATTCGCCTAGCCTTAAAAAAGCATTGACAAGTATCAAAAAATTCACTTCACCATGGATGAATGGTAATCAATTCCCAATAGTTTTAGGTGGTGAACATGGCTTATTACTCCCATTAGTGGAATCAATGAAAGTTCATCCCAAAATTAATGGTAAATTAGAAAATTTAACGATTATACAAGTTGATGCACATGCTGATTTAAGGGACGAGTTAAATGAAGAAAGATTTTCACATGGTACTGTAATTAGAAGATCTCTAGAAGCTGGTGTAGGGAAAATAATTCAGATTGGTATTAGAACATATAGTTCAGAAGAAAAAGAAATTATGATGAATGATAAGAGAGTGAAAACATGGTTTGCTAGAGACTTAATTAATACTCATTCAGATTTAAAGAATTGGAGAGATATGATTGATGAAATAAAAAATATAAATGGTCCGGTATGGCTGACTTTCGATATAGATGGATTAGACGGTCTACTTGTTCCAGCTACTGGAACCCCTGTACCAGGAGGGCTCTCTTATTGGGGTGCTATAGAAATTATTGAGGCATTATTTTCGGCTGAAAATACAGAAGTAATTGGGGCAGATATTAATGAAATTTGCACTTCTGAAGGGACTAATTTAACGGAATTTTCTGCAGCATTAATTGCTACAAAAATTTTATCCTGTCATATCGCAGAGAAGACAACACTCTAATGAATAACTTAATTCTTGGATTTTTCACTTCTTTTTCTACTTGCGAAGGCCGCAGAAATTAATGATATTAAATTGATTAACAAGGATGGAGCAGGAATAAATCTTTCATTTGTTGATTTTACAACAATCACTGAATCTTCAATTGCTTCATCAACCCATTGTGATGAATCAATCACTCTTTTTTGGTAGTGGACACTCCATATGCCTCCATTAACTGAGCTAAAATTTTTCAAATTAAGAACCACAGTTGATTCGTTGGTGGCATTTATTCCGAAAGTTTCTGAATGCCATAATACTTCACCATTTGAATCTGAGTAGTGAAATGTAGCGTTAGACGTACTTGCTTGACCAAGATTAACTACATGTGCCTCAACTTGATTCGTTCCAATTTCAAAATTTTCTACTACTAAGCGAGCGCGCCAATACCATACATTTTGTATCAGATATTTCATCACATCTAATTCTTCACCTAATCTATCAGATAGTGCCTCGGCTGTGCCAAGAAGGAATTGTTCATCATCAGTTTCAAAAGTAAATGTTGGATAACCCATTACCCC
>CAXDMJ010000034.1:0-12099 GCA_963990035.1 uncultured Candidatus Poseidoniales archaeon
TCTTCAAAACCCATAGCTATTAATGATTTAGCCACTGATGCGGTTTGATCATGAAAATCACTCCAATTAACGTGATTCCATTCGCCATCTGAATTCTTTGTAGATATTGCTTTATCATTCGCATAATTCTTTGCGTTCGCCATAAGGTATTCGGGAGTAGTCATCGCAGTCATGTGACTTGACAGTCGATGTTTCGCCTTAATTGTTTACTAGTGTAATAATTGAAACTTAGTGTAATATTTTTTACTTTAATCATTAATTTATGGTAAAACTGATTTGATATTGTCTCTTAAATCCTCACCCTTGTTACGATTAGCTAAAGGCGATGCCGGTGATGGATGCCAACAACTTGTGATCTCGATATTACTGCCTCTTAGGGCAAACTTAGCTCTTTTTTCAGCATATTTTCCAACCCCTATTACTTTCTTTATACCCATGATATCAACTAATTCTCTTAGATGTTGATCACATCTCTCAATTAATTCCCTCATATTCTCTCCAGATATTTTGTCAGGAGTGATATTCATTGCCCTTTCTCCTTTAAACAACATTAACGGACAATGATTTAAAATAAATATATTAGAAAATATATTATCGATATTACCATAATGTTCTTCCAGTATATTCCATAGTCTTGTACCAGAGATTTCTTCTTTATGCCAATCTAATCCCGTGACCTTTCTCTTAGGGTGTGGGTTTCGAGGCTGCTTAACTTCTAAACCTCTAATTCCGAGTAACTCTCTAACTACTCTTGTAGCCGAGAAAGGGATCCCCATTTGTCCCATCCCATGAGGACCAGGATTCATGCCAAGAAGTAGTGTTTCAGCACCTTTACCCCCCCCTAATTTGATGAAAGCCTTATGTGGCTCCCATGCATATATTAGGGGGTTATAGACACAATCTACTGATCCTTCAAGAACTAATTTATCTCCAATTGGATCAATATCATCTCTAAGTCTTGATGCTGCCTCAATAAGTGCATTTATTTTCATAATAATCACTATTGTTTTACATCTTTAACTGAAGCACCACTAATTCTCATTAACTCTGCCGGAGTAATAGGAAATACTGTATCAGCTGTACCACTTGCTCCCCAAATCAATTCATAATTAAATAAATCTTCATCCATTAGTATTTCTGTATCTTTTAAGTGACCAAAAGGTGGTACTCCTCCAATTGCATATCCTGTATTTTCTAACACATATTCTGCTGAAGCTTGACTGGGTTTGTATCCAAGTATTTTCTTAAGTTTCTTTTTCCTATCAACTCTATTAGATCCTGAAGTAATTACAATTATTGCACCTTTTTCTCCTCCGAAGACGATTGATTTAGCAATATGTGAAATATCGCATCCTAATTGATTAGCAGCGTCTTCAGATGTTCTCGTACCTTCCTCATAGCGTCTTGGTTTAGCCAGATAATGAATTTTTTCACATTCAGCCATCCATATTTCATGACCGTCCATATTAGTTGGTGTAAGGTTTCTGAATAAAAGTTGTTTCTGCTTCCGCATGGTTGATGACCCATAGTCGAGCGCAAAAGACTCAATGGATTGGCCGATTGGTCCGTATGGGACATCTATGGGTGCTTTGTTGCTCATGACATTGCCTATACATTTCTTTTTGACTCGAGATGAGAAAGATAGAAGAGTATCTTTACGAGAACTTCCTAATGAAATAAAGAAAAAAGGCTATTGGTGGCACATTTTATTATATGTTCTTATGTTCATTTACAAAGCTATGATAGATCATCATAACGAACCAATGAAGGATAGAGTAGGTGGTTTCACTCATTGGATTTATGCGATTGAGGGGGATTGGACAAATAACTTACAAGAGTTCTTTTTGAATGATACTTTGACAAATGTCCTTTCTGGTCATTATTTATTCATGTATTTATTTATGATTTGGTTTTCTCCTATGTATTATATTCTATGTCGTGACGAAGTAATGGCTGATAAAGCGGCTCTAAATTATCTAGTGATTTATTTACTCAGCGTTCCGTTATACTTATTTTTTAATGTTGAAGTGACTTCTACATATCTCCCAGATATGGATGCTCTCCTATATCATGACACATTTACACTAGCATTCTTCACAGATAATGACCCTATGGATAATGCAATTCCGAGTTTACACGTGGGTTTACCAATTAGTTTACTAATAATTAATAGATTACATTGTAGGGACTTGGGAATAAATTTGAAAGATTGGCGGCATAAAGAATTTGATCTATTTGTTTCTATTAATGTAATAATCTATCTCTTCTCTATACAATATTTGGGTATACATTGGTTTGTAGATATAATCCCTGGGATATTACTGGCAGTCTTAACTTCCTCCTTCGTTCATTCGATCCAACCAATTATTCGTGCTAGAACTGAAAATGGTTTGAGTTCATTATTACCTAATAGGAATCAATTTATTGCCTCTATATTAACTATATTAATTTGTTCAACTTGGTTAATTACTGGTGTTGTTGATGGACCCGGTACTGATGAAAATGAAGCAAATATGCGGGTAGGTATTGATGATATCAATTTAGATACAATTGAAGTTCATACTTTATGGGATCCCGTATATGTTGATGTGTCAAATGTTGGTGGTAATGAGTTAGAAATTCTACTAATTCAGAGAGATGATGTAGAGCAGCATGTCGAAAAAGGAATTTTCAATTGGGATTCTTTTGTATCTGAAGGCGAATTAATATTACTCGAGGTTAATAATTCAATACAATTTGAAGTGATACCAGATAACCTATTTGATGTCTATATAATCTTAGTGCGAATATCCGACTCTGCTAATCTCGATTCGGAAGCTATGGGAGAAGTAAGAATAACTCCTCATTATGCAGATGATGAATTATTATGGACTGGCTTCCTAGTTAGTTTACCTGCTTTCATAATCACCGGTATAGTAATTGAAGGAGCAATTAATTTCCGTCGTTATCAAAGTAAATTATAGGCTACTATTCCACCTATGTATAATCCTGAAATCGCACCTAATGATATCCATATGCCAATTCTAAATGGTGGGAAATTATACTGCCACATATATGTTGATTGACCCAACCATACAAGGACAACCACTACAATTCCATAAAATCCGAAGAAAAATCTAGAGGTATAAGACAATAGAAGTCCAAAGGCATACCCTATGTATAACTCTAACTTCCCTCCATATTTATTAGGTAAGAATATTAAGAAAAGTCCTAAAATCATTAGAATTAATATTGGAGCTAAAAGATTTCTTTTACTGAAATATTCAACCTCAAATAAATAAGGAATAAGTGATAGCAAGAAACCAATTATAGATGGTAAAGCTACTGGCCATAGAGGAGCAGACTCCCACTTCATGAGCTATCCGTGCCGTATCTAGCATATAATAGTCTGAATAGCCCCATGCGTCTCATTCATGAATAAGAAGAGTCTCCGGCAGACTATGAAGAAAGGCGAAATTGTACTTGGTTGTCTGGCACCACACCCTCCACATCTTGTTTATGCTGAGAATCCTCCTCAAAATGAGGCCTTTAGTGAAGGTGGTTGGGAAACACTGCGTTGGGGCTATGCTAAACTTGCTAGGAAGTTGAAAACAATTGATTATGATGCTATAGTAATTTTCACTCCACATTGGCAAACTTACATCGGAACTCATTTTCTTGGACTCCCAGAATTCAAATCTAAATCTGTAGATCCAGTATTCCCTAATTTATTCCGATACAACTATGATTTGAAGGTAGATGTTGAATTGGCTGAAGCAATGCATGAAGAAACTGCCAAAGCAGGTATTATTACTAAAATGATGAGAAATCCTGACTTTAGAGTTGATTATGGTACAATTACTTCCTGTCATCTTTTGAATCCTGACTGGGACAAACCAATAGTTACAATCTCAAGTAATCGTAATTCACATTATTATTCGAATGAAGTTATGATTGAACAAGCGAAAGCATTGGGGGAAGCCTGTATGAAAGCAATTGAAAAAAGTGGTAAGAAAGTAGTCTTAGTTAGTAGTAATAGCCTCAGTCACCGGCATTTCGTTACAGAAGCTCCTCTCCCTGAAGATATGAGTAGAGAACATATCTATAATCATAGCCAATACGTATGGGATATGAAAATAGTTGATATGTTTAGAAAAGGTCAGATGCAAGAAGTAGTTGATATTATGCCAGAATATACTGAACAGACAATTGCTGAAACTGAAGCAGGCGGCTTAATCTGGATGATGGCAGCAATGGGTGTTCCAAGTTATCCTGCGGAGATTTATGGCTATCAATCTGTGATTGGTACTGGAAATTGTATAGCGTGTTGGGATCCAAATACAAATACTAGGGAGTTAGTTCTTTGAGGTGTTTTCATGACTGAAGAATCCCCTATTTTATTCGGACTTTATGTCCCCCCGCACCCTCAACCTCTGCTTAGTCCAGATGCTAATCAAGGATATGCT
Organism: uncultured Candidatus Poseidoniales archaeon; assembly: GCA_963990035.1. Lineage (GTDB taxonomy): Archaea > Thermoplasmatota > Poseidoniia > Poseidoniales > Thalassarchaeaceae > MGIIb-O2. Next base: position 4,446 of record CAXDMJ010000034.1, read on the forward strand.
AATCTTCGTGCTGCTTTTGAAACATGTAGGAAAAGAATTGAAGAAAGTGATGCAGATTTAATATTAGTATATTCTACAACCTGGCCAAGTGTTGTAGGTCACCAAATACAGGCTCTTAAAGAATCAATTTGGACTCATGTTGATGATGATTTCCATTATCTTGGAAGTATGCCATATAACTTTCAAATTGATGATGAATTTGCTCATGAGCATTGTGCAGCTGCAAAGAAACGAGGATTACATGCTCGTACTGTAGATTATGAAGGATTTCCTATAGATACTGGTTCGGTAGTTGCACTCAGTTTATTAAATCCTGATAACCGTATACCTGCTTGTATTGTATCTAGTAATATGTACTCCAATCGTTCAGAAACTATTGTTCTTGGGAAATCAGCACGTGATGCTCTCATTACTCAAGGTAAAAAAGCAGTCATAGTAGTTGTTTCTAGTTTATCAAATAGAATGTTTACTGAACACATTGATCCGGTTGATGATAGAATTCATAGCTCCAAAGATAATGAATGGAATGAGAAAATTTTACAATTCTTTGCAGATGGTCGACTTGAAGATCTAAGTCAACTCAGCCGTGAGATACATGGCCAAATTAGAGTTCAAAAAGTAGTTGCTTACAAGCCTGCTTGGTGGCTTGCAGCTGCTATGGGTCAGCACAATAATTACGAGGGTGAGGTATTGGCTTACGAAGCATTACATGGTTCAGGTGGAGCTGTTATTCAACTAACTCCTTCAACTGGTTCTTTCGGTGATAAAGAGTTTGATGAAGATGATGTAGAGTACTATCAAGGAGATCGTAATGTACTCAATAAGGAGAACTTTTGATGACTAATGATGATGAGTTAACGGATTTTGAAAGACGTCGTAAACTCATAGAAGGTATTGTATTCGCTCCAGATGAATTCGTTGAGAAGATATATTCTGATTATGGGAAATCATTAGTTAGTTCGGCAGGTGGCGCTTTAGGCGCTGCTGCAGGAGTAGCAGTTGGTGGGCCAGTTGGCGGTATTGTAGGTGGCGTTGTAGGTAAAAAAACAGCTGGTAAATTAGTCGCCGATAATGGGCCTTTTATCTCTACCGAGGGTCCTTCAGCAGTAGGAGCATATCCTCATCTACACAGAGTAGGTAATCTAATTTTTGTTAGTGGTATTGGACCAAGGAAGCCTGTTACAAATGAGATACCTGGTGGACCTATTAATGATGAAGATGGTAATCCTTTAGACTATGATATCAAAGCACAAACTCGTTCAGTTATTGATAATATTAGGATAATTCTTGAAGAATATGGTTCAAGTTTAGAAAATGTAGTTGATGTATATTCCATGCTCGTTGATATGGATAGAGACTTCGCAGGATATAATGAGGTATATGCTGAATACTTCTCAGAAATTATGCCTTCAAGAACTACTTGTTCAGTTTCAGCTCTGCCTACTCCAATTGCAGTGGAATTGAAAGTTATAGCTAAAGTTTGATTTATTTATTTCTAAGATAATGATTCTATTCTCTCAGATGTACAATCAATTGGAGCAGATATTGGATTACATGCCACTGGATTTCCTCCAGGTATCTCAACCCAATAATCGATTCCATCTACTTTGGCAGGATAGTCTGTAGATATCGAATGTGCACCTACAGAAATTGCAGCATCCCGCCGACTAGTATCGTTATTATCCGCTTCTCCATTTTCTGCATTATCAGCTCTTGTTCTGACTATATATCCGTCTTTCACTAATGCCATTATTTCATCACCGTCATCTACTGGATTCGTATTTGAAAATATTGCCGCTTCTGAACTACCAGCTTCGGACATTGTGAACATTCTAGAATCATTCAGTCCAGGGAATTTTTCATGATAACTTTCTCTCAAATCTCCACTTGATAATAGAATAAATATGGCTTTCCCTCTAGAATCTTCTAATAAGGGCCAACCTTTTTCCTGAACTGCTCGAGAAAGAGTTTCTGAACCCCCTCTGACATCATCCGGAGTAATCGTCTTATTTCTAGGCCAAAATTCTGTTATCTCTTCTTCAATATTATCCAACATATTTTGTAAATCTATCACGAATGTATTATTTGTACCTTGTTCTATCCATTCTTTTGGCTCAATCCATATCATTAGAGGTACATGTTCTGAATTATTATTTGACCAATTTAGAAGTGTATTTAGACATTCTTCAAATGTAATACAGGTTGTTCGTAAATCATACTGATTATGATAAACATAAAGCTGCCCTCTAGCATCCCACCATACATCAATCTCAAACTGTCTTACTCCTTGTTCTTCAGCCTGTGTATCTAATGGCTGGTGAGAGTAATCATATGCTCTAATTGTAGGTATCAAAGGAGCTAAATGATACGAATTATGAGTTCCTTTCATCTGAATATGATTAATCCTTAGAGGGATAGGTTCTTCATCATCAAGATTCAGATCTATGTCATTTTTCCCAATACATCCACTTACAGTGCTGGTTAGTAATATGAGAACAGTGATGGCCAACATGGTTCTCATATTGCTCCTGAGGCCATCTATGAAAATTAACAATTGGGGTTGCCAAACCTTCAACAAGTCGTATTCTATCCCAGATTTATGAATCGACTTTCACCGAGTCAAGTAATTGGTATAGTTCTTCAGCCACTTGAGAAGGTATCTAATGCATTAGAGCGTAAATTAGGATTGTTTTCAGTAATTATACTTTCATTATCTGCAATGTTAGGTAGTGGATTATTCGTCCTCCCATCTCTCGCCATGATGGAGCTTGGAGGTGGAGGGGATGCATTAGGTGGGATTTGGTTAGCCTATTTATTAGCAGCATTAATTGTTCTTCCAGGTGCAATATCTAAATCAGAACTTTCGTCAGCAATGCCATCCTCTGGTGGTTCTTATGTCTATATCGAAAATACATTCGGTCCACTTATTGGTACCATTTCTGGATTAGGTCTATGGGCTAACTTCATGTTAAAATCTGCATTTGCATTAATAGGCTTTAAGGCTTATTTATGGGTTATTGAAGGTATTGTAGGTGTTACAATTAATCTAGATTATGCAGCAATGGCTATGTTAGTAGTCATTGTGATGATTAATATTCTGGGAGTTAAAAGTATTAAGAAAGTTCAAACCCCTATAGTCTTAATATCTATTTCATATTTATTATTGATTTGTGTTTGGGCTTTGATTACAATGGATCTAAATTGGGATGCGGCTTTATCCAGAGAGGCATTCGGTCCTGATTGGCAATCTTTCTCCTCAACAGCAGCACTGGTCTTCGTTTCCTATGCAGGGGTTACAAAAATTGCAGCAGTTGGTGGAGAAGTTAAAAATCCTGGTAAAAATATGCCCTATGGTATTTTGATTTCATTATTATTTAGTACAGTGTTATATGTATTTGTAACATTGATTATGGCAGTCTCAGTTGATCCGTCTAACTATGTAGATGGAACTCATGGCAGAGAAGATCCAGTTTACATTTTCGCACTAGCAGTCGGAGGTGAAACCGTTGCTGCCATAGCTGCAATTTTAGCAGTATTCACTATGATTTCTATGTCTCTTGCAGGAATCATGGCATCATCTCGTTTTCCTTTCGCTATGTCTCGTGATAATTTATTACCAAGCTTTTTAGAAGACGTTCATGGTAGATTTGAGACACCTCATTGGGCAATAATTGGTACAGGTTTATCGATGGCAGCAGCCATTCTTTTCTTACCAGTACATGATGTTGCTGAGTTGGCCTCAGGGTTCAAAATAATGGTATTTATTGTAATAAATGCTTGTGTATTAGTTCTACGAAGGTCCTCTAATTCTCATTGGTATGATCCTAAATGGAGGTCTCCTTTATTCCCCTTCTTCCAAATATTTGGGATAGTTGGTGGGCTACTTTTAATCTATGTAATGGGTATGAAAGCGGTTATTGGAGGTTCATCTGCAATAATATTGGGTACTATAATTTATCTCTCCTATGGTAAAAAACATGTTAATAAAAAAATTACTCCTTGGAATACATTCCGTTTAATGTTTACAAATCCATCTGAGGTCGAACATCGTCGTCGTTGGGCTGCATTCCATGCAGCCGATACTGAACGTAATAATCATCTGAATTTACAAGAATTTATTTCAGCAATGGAGTCACTTGGCTTTTCAGGCGATGATCATGAATCAGATTTACCGCATGGTGCTTTGAGAGAATATTTCCATGCTGCTGATGAAAATGAAGATGGGATTTTAGAAATTGATGAATTTTTATTAGGTATCGAAGAATTAGAATTCGATTAGTGACTGAATAGGCGTTTAATTGAAGGCATGTATGTTACTCGGAGATTACCGGGAGTGAGTAAATGGCCATATCCAGTCGAGTCAAAAAAGTAACAACTCATACACTCCAAGAGATGAAAAGCTCTGGTGAAAAAATAACTATGTTAACCTCATATGATTATTCATTAGCAAGGCTTGTTGATGCTGCAGGTATCGATGTAATTTTAGTAGGAGATTCTGCATCTAATGTAATGGCTGGTAATGAGACGACAGTTCCAATTACTCTTGAGCATATGATCTACCATGCTCAATGTGTGGTTAACGGTGTAGATAGGGCACTAGTAGTAGTAGACATGCCATTTGGAACTTATCAAGGTGATTCTAAAACGGCACTTGATTCTGCAATTCGTATTATGAAAGAGTCCGGAGGTCATGCAGTTAAACTTGAAGGAGGTTCGGAAATTGTTGAATCAGTAAAACGTATTCAACAAGCAGGTATTCCAGTGATGGGTCATCTTGGATTAACCCCACAATCAATATACAAATTTGGTACTTACAGTGTTAGGGCTAAGGGGCAAGATGAAGCCGCTAAATTACTTGAAGATGCGAAGATATTAGAAGAGGCTGGTTGCTTCTCTATTGTATTCGAAAAAATACCAGCTGAGTTAGCTAAGAAAGTAAGTGAATCTTTGACAATTCCTACGATTGGCATCGGCGCAGGAGCGGATTGCGATGGTCAAGTTTTAGTTCTACACGACATGCTCGGAATAACAAAAGATTTCAGCCCTAGATTCTTAAGACGATATGCAGATTTAGGTGAAATTATTGATGGAGCAGTCAAGCAGTACATCGAAGATGTGCGTAGTAAAGAATTTCCAAATGATGATGAAGCGTACTAATTATTTAGTATTCATCACTCCAAAACTTCAAGGACAGCCCTCTGCATAGGTGAGATTACTATGAGTGAACTTTGGGTCGAGCGCCATCGCCCGCGCACAGTTGGTGACATCAAAGGCCAGCGCGCAGTTGTTGAGAGACTCAAAGCATATGCACAGAAAAAAACCTTCCCTCATCTATTGTTTGCTGGTCCTCCGGGGACGGGAAAAACTACTGCTGCCATTGCCCTTGCTAGAGATGTATTTGGAGAGGGTTATCGGACTAATATGCTTGAGATGAATGCTAGTGATGAGAGGAAATTAGAATCTATTAGGACAAAAGTAAAATCTTTTGCTCGAACTGCTCCAGTTCCTGGGACTACATTCAAAGTTATTTTCTTAGATGAAGCAGATGCGTTGACTCCTGATGCTCAAGGAGCTCTTAGGAGGATAATGGAACAGTATGCTGCAACTTGTAGGTTCATACTTTCTTGTAATTATTCCTCTAAAATTATTGAACCTATTCAATCACGTTGTGCAGTATTCAGATTCCGACCATTGCCTGAAGATCAAGTTAGAGAAATGATAGTTAGTGTGGCAGAGGGGGAGAATATTCAACTTCATCCAGAGGCTGCTAATGCTATTGTTCATGTTTCACTGGGAGATTTGAGGAAAGCTATTACTTCTTTACAAGTAGCTGCTTCATTGGATACTAATGTCACTCGTGAGTTAATCTATGAAACGACTGCCACTGCCCCCCCTGAAGAATTACATGGTTATTTCCTTGCTTGCCAACAAGATGGATTCCAGCCTGCTAGAAGAAGATTAAGGGAACTTTTAGATAGATTTGGTTTAGCTGGAACTGACTTAGTAAATCAACTACATCGTGAATTAGGTAGTGTGACATTTTTTGATGAGATTCAAAAACTTAAGGTAACTGAAGTGATGGCTGAAACTGACTTTAGAATGGTTGAAGGAGGAGGGGAATCTCTTCAGTTAGATGCTATGACCGCAAAAATTTGCTTGCAAATTAAAGAACAGTAGTTTGTATTATTAAAATTGTATATACTAATTCCGATGTATTCTCCCAAGGATCTCCTTGCTCAGTCATCGTAATTTCCAGAGTATATTCACCTGGTTCAAGAGTACCTAAATCCCAAGCCATTCCTATATCATATTCATGTGAACCTATGGAATCACCTCTTGTCCAGTTAGTAACTGATTCAAACATCTCTATCTCATCAGTATGTGATATCGCTGTTCCATTTGCTAATTCATTTATCATATCACCACGATAATAAATCATAGCATTTATTTCAACTGATTCTGCATTTACGTTATCTCTTACAGCCATTCCAAGGACTACATCTACAGTATCTTGATTAAGATTTATCGTGTATACTCCATTCTTCCAAGTAGTATCTTCAATACCTTCTGTTTGTTCTATATCTATGCCTCCTGAGAGCGTAGGTGGTGCGATATCTGCTAGAGGTGGGTTGGATAATATGAATGATAATGCTAGCCAAGTAAATACGAATAAGAAAATCGCTCTAAACCAATTTCCATTTGTATAAAGCTCATTGTATTTTTTAGGTAATACAATTTTGTGTAGTGGGATAATCGTTGCAGCAAGTAATAATGGTAAAAGATATAATATTGCTCCTGGCTCTTCCATTTCTGGCATTAATACGTAACGTACTGCTACTGCTACTAAAATTCCATAAAGAATAACTAGCCACATTGAGTAAGCATCACCTAATTCCTTTATTGCATGAGCCACAGGGTCGAAAGCTTCAATTTTTTTAGGTGTAGATTTGCCGCCATCTTTGTCTCCACTTGACTTACGCTTACGGTCATTGTAAGCGCTAGCACGAAGGGCAGTATCTACGTCAACCACGTATTGCCGATGAAGAACTACTCATCAAGGGTACGGGTGCTAACAGTTCTCTCAAAACCTCTTTTCGAGGATGGTTATACTCAAATGGTGGTTGTTAGTCGAGCGGCTTACTGCCGGGGTGGCGTAGTTGGTAGCGCGTCGGACTCATAGGGTAATTTTTTGTGGAAATCTGATTTCTACTGAAACTAGTCGTGAGCGCAACAGCCTGCTTTGAGTGTCTGAGACATCCGAAGGTCGCGGGTTCAAGTCCCGCTCCCGGCACCACTATTTCCAAATACTTCATCACTACACCTCATGTCATGCGTGAGATCCAAATTTCTAATTGGACTGAACTTTGTATTTATTTTTCGAAGATATTCAATAATCTTGGTACTATTTTAATTGATGAAAACTCTCTTAGATTTTCATCAAATCCTCCTGATGTTAAGACGGAATTAATGATTCATAGGAGTGGTCAGCTCGTAGCTAATATGCCACTACATGGTGTTGATACATTTGTTACACTTATTCGAATAGACGAAAAAATGGAAATAATCGAATTGATTGGACCTAATATGGAATATCAATATCGTATACCTCCACAGTTACTTCTTAGAAGATAAGTGTCAAGTAAGTCGTAATAGT
>CAXDMJ010000035.1:0-11963 GCA_963990035.1 uncultured Candidatus Poseidoniales archaeon
CCATTTCTTGCCTCATCATCAGGACTTAGGGCCTTCCAAGTTACAATTCCCCACTCTGCTTGAATGAATGGAGATCCAGCGATTAATAATACCAATATTGCCGGTATAAGTACAGAAATCGGGCGCTTCATCACGCCTTCAGCAATTCGTGACCAAAAACCATCATCTTCATTTTTTTCCTCCATAGAGAAAGGTACCTTGAATGAATTCACCCTATCTCCTAAGAGGGATAATGTAGCAGGAAGTAAAACCATAGAAGACGTCAACGCCACGAATGTAGCACAAATACCACCCCACCCTAGAGACGGCAATCCTGTATTTTCAAAAAATAACATTCCCATTAATCCCACCATCACAGTCATTCCTGAGAAGAAAATAGCGCGCCCAGCAGTTGCACTTGTCATTGCAATAGCTGTTCTATGATCACGCCCTCTGGCTAATTCTTCCCTAAATCTATTAACGATAAATAGGGAATAGTCAACACTTAATCCAATTCCCAATAATGAGACAATATTATTGGCATAAATAGTAATATCGTCAAAGATATATGTTAATCCCGTGACAATTCCAACAGCAGCAATGACGGTATATACTCCAGTTAATACAGGCAATCCGGCAGCAACAAGACTTCCAAATACTAGTAGCAATATTATCAAAGTTATTGGTGCCGATATCAATTCTGCTTTGATTAATTCTTCTTCTAATGTCAAATCAAAAGAAACATCAATTGCCAAATCTCCAGTTACCCACTTTTCCATATTTTCTGGGATATTTTCTGGTAATTCTAAATCTTCAATAGTATCTTTCAAAAGAACTTTTGAACCCTCTCTATCTAAATTTATTTGAATCTTAATTCTTGACCATGAACTATCTACTTCACTAATCAACTTTGATTGATTTGCTTCATTAGTAAACCAGGGGTAATCTATTGCAACATTTTTATTATCTTTATAAATTTCTACTGTACTTTCCATGGCAGATCTAATTTCAGAATCATTGGAAACTCCAGTAGGATGATGAAATAATACATAAAATACTTGATATCCACTTTCATTTTCATCTGAAAATCCTGATGCAAGAGCTTCCCATCCATATACTGATTCTAAATCTCCTTCTCCAAAACCTTCGGCATATTTCGGTTCTAAAGTAATTAATCCAGCCAGACTGACCCCTAAAAGTAAAGTAGCCACTAAGACAACTTTGGCATTATCATAAACGAAACCACCTATTTTGTAGTATAGCCTATCTTGTAAAACCGACGGGTCAGTAGTACCTTCCATGACGCCCCCGAATGACTTTTATTATTAAAACAACAAGTGATTAATATCACACTTAACGCTAGGATGATAATTTGTTCCTAACAAAGTGAAGCCACTGAATCAATAATTAAACTTGGTCGCTGTGACGCGTTTTCAGCATCATTCTTTGTAGCTTCTCCGGAAAGAACTAGAATCCCATGAACTCCAGCCCTATCTGCCATTTCCATATCGGTATAAAGGCGATCACCAATCATTGCACAAGCGTTACTTTCAAGACCCAACTCATTGATTTTATGTAGAATCATGCCTGGATTTGGTTTTCCACAAATATGTGTGGGGGTAACTCCAGTGGTAGCCTCGAATAGTGCTAGATAAGCTCCAGTATCAGGTAAACCTCCATCTGGTGATGGGCAAACCATGTCTGGATGACTTACTACTAGGGGAATGCCCCTATGCAGATAAATAGACGATTTAGTTAACTTTTCATAAGTTATTTCTGTATCATAACCTAATACTACAAACTGGGGTTCATCTGAATCAGTATTGATGCCAGATTCTTCTAACATCTCTCTCATCCCTTCTGTACCAACTAGATATGTTTGAGATATATTTTCATTAGAGAGCCAAGATAATAAATCATGAGTAGATAGTAAAATTTCTTCTTTAAGGGCAGGAATCCCCATTTTCTCTAATTTTGATAAATATTGACCTACAGATTTACTTGAATTATTAGACAAGAAAAATCTCTTAATCCCTCTTTTTTCTATTCGATTTAAAAAATCAATAGCTCCTGGAATTAAATTATCTCCCATGTATATGGTCCCATCTAAGTCTAAGAATACTGCCTCAATATTTTCTAAAGCAGAGGTTAAATTTTTCATATAACATAACTCCTCAAGGCAGTAGTAATGTTTTCATTAAGAACCAAGGACTCCACAATTTTTTTTGTGTTTCCTTACTGGCAATCATTTCCGACATCATTATGCCAATTTGTTCCTTCTTTGAAGCTTTCTTAACGAACCAATTCGTCAATAATTTCCATTTCATTACTTGTTGCAAAGTCTTAGAATTTTTTAATTCTGAACCTAAGTGTTCCCATAATTGTTGCATATATTTATTAGCATCATCTTCAGTAAAACCATTTTTATGTAAATCCTTATCGAAAATAGTTGAGGTTAATTTTGCTGACAATAAGGCATTCCCAATTCCTTCTCCACTAAATGGGTCGACCAAACTAGCAGCATCTCCGACACACATTGCTCCCGCCATAGCCGATCTTCTTGGTTGATAAGGAGAGGGAGGATTCTTTCTTGGCGAACCAAACGGTAACTGCCAGCCTTTTTCGGATCCAGACACTAAAGTAGCCCCAGCAAATCTTTTTTTGAATCTTGGATGCTCATTTATTACCCATTTCTGTATTTTCTTCAGAGATTTCTTTTTGTCTCCTTTTAATTTTCTATGTTCTGAGATTAACATACCGATTCCAACATTAACTCGATTTCCCTGTACAGGGAATAACCAAAAATATCCTGGCAATACTTCGTCAATAAAATGTATTTCGATAGCACCTTTTTCTCCACCTAAACCGCCTACATCATCCCAATATTCACGATAACCTCCACAGAAATGGTCATCATCTCTATGCGGTTCATTGTGTATTTCAGTTATTACTCTGGATACCGGGCAGTTATATCCTCCTGCACCTACTGTGAGAGCAGAAGTAAAAGTCATATTTTCATTACCTGACCTAGTACCCCCTATGTTGCCTGTAATTCCAGTAATTTTATTTCCATTTTCTGTTTTTTCAATCTTTATTTCGTTAACTGAAAAACCTTGGATTACTGAGCCACCATTCTCTCTTACAATCTCCTGCCCTCTTTTGAACATCATATAGTCAAATTGCTTCCTTGGCAATGAATAACCTGATTGCAATCCCATTTTTTCATAAGATTCTTTTGGAAGCATGACACGAACCTCCGATCCATTAGCACTTCCAAAAACAATTGAATCTACAACATAATGCGGTGTAGATTCAATCATATCTAGAACACCCAATTCTTTTACATGAGAAAGAGATTTTCCACCAACAGCATCACCACAAACTTTGTCTCTTGGCCAAACTTCTTTCTCGATTAAAAGAACCTTACAGCCATTCAAAGCATTGTATGCAGCGGCAGCTGAACCTCCTGGTCCACCACCAACGACAATCACGTCGAAATGCTCTCCCGATTCAGGATTTTTTCCCGAATCAATAGGTTTTTCCCACTCGTCCATCTTCTCGCCGTAACTTCGGATGTATACACAGGCATTGAATATATGCTATAGGCTATATTGGAAAGCGGCTTAGCGAACCCCATGGGAGAAACAGTATACATCGTACAAACAACTCTTTCCGGAGAATTAAATGAAGCAGAAGTCGGTATTTGGGCACAATCAATAATTGATTCTAAATTAGGTGTGTGTGTTAATTCGCACAAAATACAATCAATCTTTCGTTGGAAGGGAGACATCCAAAGCATTACAGAATGGCAAATTCAGATTAAAACCTCTGAAAAATCGAAAGACAAATTAATACTTAAGATAAAATCAGAAAACGTTTATGAAAACCCTGAGATATTATGCTGGCCAACGACTTCTACAAAAGAATATTCTGAGTGGATAATGGGTGAGTGAATTTTGTTTAAACTAGCAAAAAAAGTTCCCACAACATCGTGGAGTTCTGATGACCCCATGTCGTTAAGACCAAAACCAAAAACTCTCATTATTTTAGTAATAGGATTATGGATATTCGGAACTGGTGATGCCGTAATTATTGCTGCAGGATTGGGAGTTGCTCCTTGGACAGTTTTAGCCCAAGGAATCGGAAATCAATTGAATTGGTCAATAGGTGAAGCAACATTTTTCATTAGTATGGTAGTTCTAATTTTATGGATCCCTCTCAAAGAAAAACCCGGTGTAGGGACGATTCTAAATGCCATTCTCATCGCAGCTGCAATAGATATTATGGAACCTATATTACCTCATCCAGAAGATCCAATTCTTCAAGTAATCCAAGTATTAGTAGGCACAATCCTAGTCGGTGTAGGCAGTGGGTTCTACCTTACTGCAAATTTAGGCCCGGGGCCTCGAGATGGTTGGATGACTGGTCTCCAAAAGATCACAAGTATCCCAATAGGTAAAGTCAGGACAAGTATAGAAATATTAGTTCTTGTAATTGGTTGGCGGTTAGGAGGAGTCTTTGGCATTGGTACAATCATTTTTGCTATTTTAATAGGCCCAATAGTTGCATTATTCCTTCAATTCACCGGCCATCTTTGGGGTAACGAAATAGATCATCCTAAAGATTTCGCGACTCCATCGAAACTATAGAAAGAAACCAATGTTTGTGTATGACCCACACCACTAATATCCGATAATTGGTCCAATATTGAATCACCTAAATTTGCCATATCTTTTGCTACAACTTCTACAATAAAATCCCATTGCCCGGTGACGATATGGCACCCTACAACAAATGGCATCTTACAAATTTCTTCAGCGACAAATCTCCTATCGGTTTCGCCCCTCTGCCCAACCCAATTAGCAAGTATGAACCCATGAAGTGGCCATCCTAATTCTTTACGATTTATTTCAACTGAAAATTTATCGATAACCCCTCGATCTTGTAATCTCTTAATTCTATCATGTACTGTAACTCTTGGCATACTCAAGGCATCAGCTATTGCTTGAGTAGTAGCTCTAGAATCATTATTCAACATTTTCAAAATCCCAGAGTCTTTGGCGTCTAATTTGGAAAAAGGCATAAAACGACGACATACTACATCTTTCTTAGTATTTCCGACATAAAGTCGGTTAAGTAGGTGTAACCCGTCATTTTCTCGACAAGAAATACTCTAGTTTGCCGTTTAGTTGATTTGTAAGCGCCTCTTCCGACATATATGACGATCGATGACACCGACAAGAAGTTTGCAACTAAAGCAGTACATTCAGGAACAAATCCAATAGGTGGTGGTGTAAACACTCCAGTATTTCTTTCATCAACTTATCATTTAACTGAAGAAAGATATGCAGGTTGGGCTGCGGGTGCTCAACATGCAATGCTCTATGCCAGATTATCTAGTGTAAATTCAGAAGCAGTCGCAGCAAAATTAATTGCTATGGAAGGCGCTGAAGATGCAGAGACATTCGCTAGCGGTATGGCAGCAGTATCTACAACTCTTCTAGGATTATTATCTAGCGGTGATCATGTAATTGCTAGTCCAGATGTATATGGGGGAACTTATGGCCTAATGACTGAAGATTTACCACGTTTTGGAATAGAAGTTACAATGGCAGATATGCGAGATCCTTCTTCATATGAGGCAGCAATTCAAGAAAATACTAAGATGATTTATGTGGAAACTCTGTCTAATCCAGTTATGAAAGTTTGTGACTTAGATGCAATGTCAGAAATAGCAAAGAGGCATAATCTTATTTCTGTAGTCGACAATACATTTGCCTCTCCTTGGGGGTGTAATCCTGTCAAACATGGATTTGATTTAATAATTCACTCTGGGACAAAGTATCTCGGCGGGCATTCAGATTTAATTGCTGGCTTTGTAGCAGGTAAGAGAGATTTAGTTGCAAAAATATTTCCTAAAAAGGTACATTTTGGTGGAGCGGCAGATCCTCATATGTGCTATCTTTTAGAAAGAGGCATGAGGACTCTACATGCTCGTATGCCCATTCACACTTCTAATGCAGCAGAATTAGCGAGTAGACTTTCCACCCATCCTATGATTGATAGTGTAAATCATATTTCTTTACCTGATTATGATGATTTTGAACTGGCTCAAAGAATAATGCCGAAAGGAAGTGGTATGCTAGCCTTTGTAGTGAAAGGAGGAGATGCAGCAGCTCTTGAATTTCTAAAATCTTTGAAAATGACTTTAGAAGCAACAAGTTTAGGAGGCGTAGAAAGCCTTGTTGAATGCCCATTTAACTCAAGCCATATGTTTGTACCCGAAGAAGTACGAATGGAGGCAGGAGTGATCCCTGGATTTGTTAGAATGAGTGTAGGCATTGAAGATATAGAAGATATTTGGAATGATATAGAACAAGGATTACAGGCATCATCTCAATTACTAGAGTCTCGCGCTTAGTGATCATCATGGACACTGAGCTATTTGTTGCTGCATTAGTTTTCATTATACCAATGTGCTTTACCCCTGGGCCTAACAATGTTCTTTGTGCAGCGCATGGATCTCAGTATGGTTTTCGAAATACTTTACCTCTTATAGCTGGAATGGCGATAGGTTGGTCAACCTTAGGGTTATTTGTAGGCGGAGCAACTGTTTTTATCGAGAGAAACCAATCTTTTTTTGCCGCACTCACTTATGTCGGAGCTATTTACATAGCCTATCTCGGATACAAGGTTTGGCAATCTTCTCCAATGGCTGACGATGAAACAGATAGGGCCAGATTAGGTATCAAAACAGGGGCAATAATTCAAGTTGTAAATGGTAAAGCATGGATACATTTTTTAGTTCTTATGACGCAATTTGGAGCATTATTTGGTACAACCTTTATTGCTAAGGCGACACTTGTTTTCTTGAATCTTATATGTGGTCTTCCAGCAGTAATGTGCTGGGCAGCTTTTGGTACACAGTTAAGAAAATTATTTTCTACTCCTCAGTCGGCTAAAGTACTAAATCGAATCATGGGGGCATCTTTACTGATAGTATCGATTTGGATAATCATCAAGGCTTAGATAATTCTCCGGCCCCAGATATCTCTGCCAATTTTTCCATTGCCATAATGTAATCTTCTTTAGCAGATTTTTCATTTTTAGATAAGATTTTTTCAGCAGAGTTCCACAACATTCTCAAAGCAGGAACCCAATCACTCCCCTTATCTCGTGACGAAGAATCAAATCTCCATGCATCTGATTCGGTTCTTTCATGGATAACAAGCCACGCCCAACCCATTGCAGATTCTAAACCATCACCTTTTCTAGCCATTGAAACGGTTGAGGCGACTCCATCATCTCCTGCTTTTCTGATCAATTTATCCGCAAAACTAAGTGGGCTTGGAAGTTGATTCTTTTTCCATGGCAATAAATCGAGCCTTTTCGCATTAGAAAGATTAGATCCCAATTCTCTAAGGAAAGCACCAAAACCTTGCTTTCTCTGTAATTGTTTTTTATGAATTTCTTCTGCTTTTACACCATCTAAATTAAACATTTCTTTGAGAATAATAAGTCCATGTTCGTTCCATAAAGAAACCAAAATAGGGTGGCAGGAACTATCTTCAAATCGTACAACATTATCTTCAAGATCAAATGTCAAACCATCCTGCCTAACATGTATTCCAGAATCTAAATTCTCTAAAATAACTGAAATCGCCTTTTTTTCATTTTCACTACCAGATAAAAATTCTAAGAAATCATTTTTGGAATCATTATCGTACCAATTCATTCCACTGACAAAACCATCATCTATGGAGTTTAGAATACTTGCTCTACATTCCTTTGCTAAAGAAGAATCTTCTAAAGCCATAGACATCCAAGCCAAAATAATTTCTTCTAACTTTTCTAATCCCTTTACTGGAAGAGGCTTATCTTCAGGCCAACCAATGGGCCTCCACATCCACTCCGCTTCAATGATTTCAGAAATTTTAGGTGGCAACATTGTCAATGCAATAGAAGGCACAAAAGCCTCCTCTGGTTTCGCCAAGGCACTTTGAGATAACCCTGCTATCACGCCATTTTGAAAAGTTATCTTCAACCAACCTGCTTCTGTGAATACATTATTTGTAATTATATTTTCATCCAAACCTTTTGACCATCTCACATCTTCTCCAGAGAGCTTAATTGAGGACGAATCTAGAGTTGCATCAACCCATTCGTCTGGCACCACGGGCGACAAACCAGTATATTCGAAACCATTTTTCCAGGAAAAGAACCAATGTCCTGCTTTAGCGTGATCGTCCCAGACTAGTAATCTTAGTTTATGATGATTAAAGTTCTGTATACCAACTTGATGCGATTGTTTTCCATTCCCTCTTCGAATGAAACTTGAAGTTCCATATACGGGATTATTGAATACAGAAACAGTAGAGTGGTCTCCATCCAATGCCGCTAATAAACTGCCAGCCAGAGCTCGAGAAACTACACATCCTCGCCTCTTTGTCATTCTTCTTGCTAACCACTTCCTATCATGACGCTTTGCCGCAACATAGTCGATTTCCTTCAAACTCGCTGCCATCATATCTCTACGAGGTCTCCCCAAATCGACATTTATTTTTGGTATGAAAACATGTGGATCTTCAAGTAGTGCATCCAAATCTTTCTCTAATCTTTCTTGAATTTGTTTTGATGCTTGCTTAATTCCCCTAACACGTACCTTTTTCCTGCGGTTTTTATCCCCAGGGAAACTAACTTCTGCCGGTCGTCCTGCCATATTATACAAACTGTCGAAACGACATCCACCCTTGAGCCCGTCGATTCCAAGATCAAACCACTATTCTTCTTTGAAAAGCCTCTAATTCATTTTGAGTCATTGATGCAGGGATAATCATACAATGTATCCAACCCTCTTTTAATTTAGAAAGTTGATACAAGTTACCGGCAGATACTTTTTGATTTTTCATAGAAATATCTGTTAACAAAATCCCGTCCCATTCATTTACTGCAGTATTCAATCTCTTGAAATCTTTAGATTCTTGTAACATTTTCTTTGCCATTTTCTTGAGAAGAGATACTGCTTCACTAGGGGCCATAGGACTTGGTTTATCTAATCCCATGCCTGTTGGGTCTAGATCTAATAATACAAGAGTATGTAAGTTATTTTCATAATTATTACATATCATTTCTAGAGGTGAATATGGCAAATAATCTCCATAAGAAAAAGGAATGGTAACTTGCCTTCCAAACCTATATGATTGAAGTCCGGATAAAGATACAGCCAATGCAGTCGCAGTAATTCCAGGTATAACATTGAAGTTGATTCCCATTTCATCACATCTTGATTCTAAATCTATATGAGTTGTAGCTTGCATAGGGTCTCCAACTACTAAAAGAGCAACAGGAATTTCCTTTGCTAATTTTAATAAGGCATCGGGATTTTCAACATCGGGCCGCATAATTCTCTCCCATTCTCCAATTATAGTCTCTAATTTTTCTTCCTGATTAGGGGGCAAAATAGCAGTATAGCCTTCCAAATAACGCTTAGAACATGCATTTGCAACATCATTGGCATATTTACTCATATATTCCAAATTACCTGGACCTAGTCCGATAAGCCACAAGCCCGCGGGCAAACCTGTCTCCGTCATGGTGAAGCGTCCTAGCCGCCTGCACATGATGAACATGATGCGACATTTACTGGTGCCGAATAGGCAAGTTGAGAGTATTCTTGTTGAAATTCTCGAACTTAATTGGCTAGCCGAAGGGCAAAGGATATTTTCGTCAGATGATGGAACCGCTAGGCTTATTCCCCTCTCTATCTCTGCCGATAGTAATCTTCCAAAACCATTTTCAAGCTATGAAATAATAGTTTGTGAAGGTAAACCAGATGAAAAAATAGATACAGATTGGTGGAATCATTTATCGAAATTAGTTGGACAAAATATAGTGTCTAAATTTCAAGAATCTTGGCCATCCTCACATGAATTCTTTGGAGATATGATGATTGTCAGAATAGATGATGATGTTCACCCCTATACTTCACAAATTGCTGAAGCAAAACTACTCTCTCATCCATCAATAAGGCTAGTTTTATCAGATGGTGGGGTAATGGGTGAATTTAGAATAAGAGAGCTCGAAGTTATAGGTGCTAGAAAAGAATCGACAATATTTACTGAAAAAATACCTCTTGATATTATAGATACAAAGGTTATAGTTAAAGAATCAGGAAGATTAATTTCTTGTGACCCCAAGGCCGCTTACTATTCTACAAAACTTCAAACTGAAAGACTAGAAACTCTTAGTTTTGCTAAAGAATTACGCACTGAACTAGATCGTCCATTGTCTGTATGTGACCCGTTTTGTGGTGTTGGGCCCGCTTTATCCACATTAATCGCGGAAGAAGACTTAGTTGGACATATACTTGCCTCTGATTTGAATTCATCAGCTGTAGAATTATTATTCGAGAATCTCAAGAGATGGGACAAAAGAGAATACCCAACTAAATCTGAAAAGTTACAACAATATTATGGCGACAGGATAGTCGGATTAGCTGATGCTACAAAACTTTCTCAAAATCCTCAATATTCAGGTAAATGGGATTTAGTCTTGGTCAACCTTCCTCATCGAACAATAGAGTATCTTCCTACCCTAATTCCCTTACTCAATCGAAACAACGTCTCGTTAATACGAGGTAGAGTAATAGTGGCAGAATCAGACATTCCATCTGCTAATGAAAAAATAAATCAAATTCTCCCCAATATCGCGGCCGGTAAACCAAAACCCGAATTAAAAATTAAAAGAGATTATAGTAGCACTTTACGACTGTGTTCATTCGAAGCATGGATTGAGAAAGATACACAGCAATATTATGAATTAAACGACTTCGTAGGAATTATATGATTCCATGGGCAATGTCGTTCAAGAACAAATTAAATGGCCTTTCAAAATCGAAAATTACTGCCATATTCTTAGTATCTACATTCTTATTCTCATTTGCTTATGTTGGTATTGGATATACTGTAGCATCTCAAGGGATTTCAGCAAATCCTGGTTGTGGGATGTGGGAATCAAATACTCCGGATAACTGGAATACTGATGATGATTGGGAGAGTTTTGAACCATGGAATGATTCTGAAGAGCGTATTGATATAAGGAAAAATTTTGATGTGTCGAATTATCAATATCAGTACGAAAACACTTCTTTTGAGCCTAGAGGAGAGCCCGGGATAACTCTTCGTGGCTGGTATATCGAAGTAGATCCAAACGCCCCTGTTGTTATACAAACGCATGGAATGCCTCAGAATGGTAAATGTAAACCAGAAATGTTGCTGATGCAAGGTTATCTCGCGGAAGCTGGCCTCAATAGTCTTTCTTTTGATTTGAGAAATTATGGTCATAGTGACGTAGATAGTGATTACATTAGCATAGGGCAAAAAGAATACAAAGACCTCTTGGGAGCTTATGATTGGTTAATCACAGAAAAAGGATATTCTCCCGGACAAGTTGGAATGACGGCGTTCTCTCTTGGTGGGGGTGCAGCCATTGCATTTGCCGATGAGCCAGGAATTGGAGCACTATGGTTAGATAGTGCAGTTCTGGATTTTCCTTTAGTAATTAAAAATGAATTAGATCGCCTAGGATTCCCCTCTTTCTTTGCAGGACCTGGAGTTAGAGTTGGAGGGTGGCTTGCTGGAGTCAGCCTTACTGAACGTTCACCATTAGAAGCAGCCGATAATGCTGGAGAACGTCCAGTATTCCTAACACATGGAAAAGAGGACCCAAGAGTATCAATAGAACATTCTGTGACATTTGAAGAACGAATGATATCCAATGGTGGCAATATTACAACATGGTACGTTGATGATAGAGGCCATGTAGACGCTTTATGGGGCAATTCAGAAGAATATAGTTCCAAATTAGCAGAGTTCTTCTCTAACGCCCTTGTTTAGTATTCTAAGTGGCGCCCCGACCGGGATTTGAACCCGGGTCGCAGCCTCGACAGGGCTGCATGATAGGCCACTACACCATCGGGGCAGTAG
>CAXDMJ010000036.1:0-11558 GCA_963990035.1 uncultured Candidatus Poseidoniales archaeon
GGGTCGCAGCCTCGACAGGGCTGCATGATAGGCCACTACACCATCGGGGCAGTAGTGTTACGACAAAGGTCGTGTATTTCAATCGCACTCTAACGGGGGTTTCAATTTAGAAGTCATTTCAGGGGATAATTCATGACCCTCTTACCACTGGATTACATTATGTCCGAGGAGAAATTGATAATCGATGTTATCGATAATGGAGGCCAATGGACTCATAGAGAATGGAGAATGCTCAGGTATCTTGGTATTGATACTCAAATTCTTTCTAATAAAACACCACTTTCGGAATTAAGAAGTGTGGATGGATTAATTCTTTCCGGTGGGGCGGCAAGAGTAGGTTTGACAGGTGAATTAGGAAATTGTGCAGAATATCTTACATTAGATATACCAATTTTAGGGATATGTGCGGGCCATCAATTCATGGCAGGGTATTACGGAGGCAAATCTCAAGAAGCCCCTAATCCAGAATTTGGCGCAGCTAAGATTGAACTAATCAATGGAGGAGGCGAGTTATTTGCCGAGACTCCAGATGAACAAGATGTTTGGGAGAGCCACAATGACGAAGTAATCATAGTTCCAAAAGGGTTCAAAATTACTGCAATAAGTGAAAATTGTGCAGTACAAGCTATGGAGAATGAAGCAAAGGATAGATTTGGCCTTCAATTTCACCCAGAAGTGAATGACTCCGAGTATGGTGATAAGATTTTTGAAAACTTTGTCAGCGTCTGTTCTAGAGCCCGCAGGGCTTGATAATTCAACCACAGATTGAAGAAGGGGGCGCTGGTCGGCGGGTTTAATGGCAAAGAGCGCTGAGAAACTAATTCTTCACAAATGCCGTCAGTGTAACCGTACTGACAGAAGGCCTTGGAGTGAAACAGACTTACCAAAATGTACTCATTGTGAATCCACCATGGATCCTTTAGAAATCCGATATAAGTGCCTCCGCTGTGGTAATTTAGCTTGGACGGAAGCAGGTTCAACTGGCAAATCTTGCCGTTCATGTGGATATCGAATATTTGTCAAGCCTCGTAAAGGCGGCCGTCATAAGATTTTGAAGGCAGAATAAGAATCGCTCAGTTCAAGACCTTCGTATCTGACGCCAACCCGTGGCGAGTTGGCTGAGTGAACATTCGCCTCAAACTTTTGAGTCTCTAGCTATGCCCCAAAATTTGCGTGAGGCATTGACTTCTGCCAGTATGTCGCCAAATCCTCCTAATTTTTTGATAACTGGCCCTGCTGGAGTTGGTAAAACGGCTTCTTGGAAACTGATTGCTAGACAGATGCTAGGCCCGGGATGGAAGTCAACGACGCATATACTCCAGTGTCGTGATTTAGCTAGGACTAGTGGTGCTATGGCTAAATTTGAAAATTTTTTAAGACCGGGTGGCACCGATTCTTCGGATACATTAGCCGGAAGAATGTCTTTAGATGCATTCGATAGAAATATCTACTCTTCAAAATCTTCAGATATAGCGCCCGCTGGCCGAGAAATCGAACTAAAAGAAGGACAATTGCCGGTAAGTCGTTTGATTGTTTTAGAAGATGCAGATCATCTAGGGCATATACGGCAGGCATATTTGAGAAGAATGATGGAAACAGTTGGCAATGCATCAAGATTTATTTTAGTTGCAAGGGCTCCAAGTCGTATAATAGATGCTCTAAGGTCACGAACTCAAATGATAAGGATTCCTTCAACTTCCAAGGACCAATTAATATCTACTCTTGAATCAATTTGCATTAGGGAAAATATAATTCAGGACGAGGGAGTTATTGGCGATATAGCATATGTTTGTAGCGGCAATCTCCGTAAATCTATTTTTACATTAGAAATGCTTGATTCTCGCGGGCTATCTTCTGATCGTTCAGCTGTACATAAATTAGTTCAAGCAACAACTTTACAGGCTGGTCGACACCTTTTGGAATTAGCCTTACGGGGGAAAGTTATAGAATGGCAGTGGGAAAAGAAAAATGGTAAAAATAGAAAAGTTCTGAAAGGAGCAATCGCAGAAGTAGATCGATTAATGAATGAGCATGGCTTAGATTCCGATGACGTCATTTCACAAATTCATGAAGTTGTAATTGGTCGGAGAATTTCTATTACCGAAGAATTACGCTGCGAGATACTAGATGCATTGGCAGATTGTGATAAAAACCTAAGAAATTCAATGCATGCCAGAATTCCAATAGAGCACTTCCTCCATAGGGTTGCTAAAGCTGGAAGAAGTCACGGACTAGCATTTTCTTAATGGCGGGCGATCCAGGATTTGAACCCGGGTTCTCGGCTTAGGAGGCCAAGGTGATATCCAGACTACACTAATCGCCCGTCTGTGCGAGGGCATATGCTTCAAGAAATGTAAGGGTGGTAAAAAGAGAGAGATTCTACCAAATCTTCCGATGCCATCAAGGATATCGAGCACCCCGTCGTACTGTGGACGGCCCTCAAGCACCTCTGCCTACGCCCTATGCGGCAGAGTCAGAAGCATCATCAAATACAACAAAAGCATTTTCTAAAAGAGTACAAAGGATTGACTCTCAACGACGATTTTGGACATGGGTTTCAACTATTAAGTACATGACATCAATAAGATTTTGGTTTTCTATAGCCGCACCTACTTCGGCTGGAGTAATATTGACTAATTGGGAATATTCATCACTGGAATCGGCTATTGTGATCTTTAGCATTCTTTCATTATTACTTATTCCACCCAATCTTTCCTCATTATTTGCTAAAATGTCAGCCAGACATCGCCTCCAATTAAGAATTGAAGGTTTCAAATCTAAAGAAGCATATCCTGGTGTTGAAAGAATTTTAAATACCCTTCATGAAAGAGTTTTGCGAGAGAGATTGAGGCTATTTGCTTCAATTTTATCGGCATTAGCGCTATTCGCAGTATGGGAAATAGATACTGGTTATGTATTAGAGAAAATTCTAGTTAGTTCAGCAGTAATATTGGGTTTTATCTCTTGGTTAAACACATTTCAGTTAGAGGGGTCAATCCCAATGCGTTCTAACAAATTTCCTCTACTTTCCTTACATGCTCCAACCTTACACGACAGTATTCTGAACAGAGTTTTGACTGATGTGCTAGTAGCTCATTTAGATCCTGAGACTGCAGGAAGTTGGGATGACTGGTCCCGAGCTCTTTCTGTAAAAGTAAGGGATCAAAAAACTCCCGATGCCGCGTTGGAACATATGCTGACTGCACTACATTTGAATGCCAGAGGTTTGTTAACTACTGATGAGATGATGAGTTCAATTAGGGAGGTGTATAAAATATCGGCAATTGACATATTAACCGATACAACTTCAAAAATCAATATTATGACAATTCATAGACTTTTAGCACATACTCGTGCATGGCAACCGGGTTTATTCCGCCTTATCGATAGATTACACGATGCATCAAAAAATGGCGAATTAAGTTTAAGCGAAAATAATTGGCGAATGGATCTAGATCTTCCTCCGAGGTCTTCAGATGGGCAATCAGATCTTTTTGTTATGGTGCATAATGGTGGGGAAAAAGATATGACAATAGAGGTAGAAATAGTCACAGCTCACGGGGAGCCAGAAGTACAAACATTAAGGGTGCCTTGCCCAAGAACAAAGGTTAAACAAATAGTAAATTTAAATGAATTATTAGATTCGTCATTAGTGCTTTGGATTGGATTAGCTTGGCCTAGTACTGTTTCGGGGCCTCACCCGGTTCAAGTCACTATAAACGGCGATAATGGGAATACTCTTTCATCAACTATAGTGCAAACCACCCTGACCTCGAGTTTACACCCAGAGAGTGCGGGAGTACGAATGACAGATGCGGCCGAAGTAGTTCGAAAACTTGCACTTTCTGTATCCGAATAATTAATTTCAGGATATAGCCCAATGCGTCATCTTCTTGAGAAGGAATCTTTTCGAAGAGTCCGAGAGAACATGGAATCTTGGGATGTTGTAATTATTGGCAGCGGTCCAGCAGCTCTTAGAGCGGCTATAGCATCGTCTGATGCTGGAACAAAACCTATCTTGATAGATAGTGGAGGTGTAGGTTCAGGCACAGGAACTTCTCCAGTTAGCGGAATGGCAATTTCTTTCGATGAAGTTGACTCAACTACTCATCGTGATGATACAATTTTAGCTGGAGGAGATACATGCAATAAGTCAGTTGTATCCAGAGTATGTGGAAAAGGAATCAGAGTTCTCGGGCAATTAGAGAATTGGGGACTGGTTCTTCAGAGGCGAGAAGATGGCTTGCCATTTGCCTCCTCGGCGCATGGGCATAGTCGCCCCAGATTGGTAGGTTGTGGCGATTCAACATCTAGAGAAATAACAAGAATTCTCGAAGAGCAAGTTATGAAGAGAGGAATTGTAAGAAGAACTGACCTACATTCACTTTCGTTAGTTATGGATAATAAACAAATCCGTGGCCTTACAGTATTTGATTTACAATCTGGAGAAATTATCGGCATTCAAACTAAAGCAGTAATTTTAGCCACTGAAGGACACCAAGGTCTATGGAATAATTTTTCAGAAGGTCCCGGCACAGGAATATCTCTCGCGGCGGCAGCGGGAGTAAAGCTGCGAGGAATGTCAAATACTTCTAAACATAGATTAACAGTTAGGGGTACAAATTTACACTTACCTATCGATATTTTGAGCGTTGGTGGCAGGTATAGGAAAGAATCAGGCGAAGATGTCAGTCCTGGCGAATCTGAACCAGGAGAGTGCTATGTTCTAGATTTAAGAACTTTAGATAAGGATGCTAAAATATGGTATGCTCAAGCCATTCGAAGAATTGAAGAAAGAACAGGCTTAGACATCACATTAGAAGTAATTCCTCTCATGGAGTCTGTAGCCTTTACTCTCGGGGGGGCGCCTGTTGATGGCGACGGAAGAGTCACATTCAAATCCGATAGTATGTGGTTTACGGGGCTCTATGCTGCAGGTAGATCTGCAAATACTGGGATGCATGGCTCAGGATACCTTTCTGGCAATTTACAACTCGAAGATTTAGTCACGGGCGAAGCAGCAGGGACTCATGCTGGCAACTGGTCTTCCAAAGCTGAATTTGGCAATAGTGAAAAAATCAATAAAGAAGTAATTAAAAAATCTAAGAAATTAGGCAAATATAACTCACAACAAGGGACTTCAGTAGGTGTAATTTCTAAGAAAGTATCAGATATTGCAAAGAATATTGATGGCAATAACCAATCAATAATGGCAAAAATCAAGGAATTAAAAGAAACTCAAATTAGTTTAAGTGATACATCCAAAGTTATGAATACCGAACTTATCTATGCAATTCAAACAGACGCAATGTTCAGCATCTTGGAGTCAATGGTTAAAACAGGTTGAATATTATAATGAATGATGCACGAAATAGCATTTTTTCTTTGATATTAAGTGGGCAAATCCCATCTCATAAAGTATATGAGGATGAGTTAATTTATGCTTTTCTAGATATAAATCCTCTATCCCGCGGCCATACATTAGTTATACCCAAAGAAAAGGCTTCTACGATGGATGTTTTATCTGAAGAATCAGCCGAATCTTTAGGGAGAGTTCTACCCAAAATCTGTCGTGCTATTATGAAAGCTACCGGCGCAACAGATTATAATTTAATTCAAAATAACGGTGAAGCAGCAGGTCAGACCGTCAATCACCTCCATATTCACATAATTCCCAGATATGCAGATTCTAAACATTCATTTGTTTGGACACCTAAGAGTATAGATCACTTAGATGCTAAAATAATCGCAAATTCTATATTATCTGAAATAAAGTAGTTTTCGTTCAATTATTATTGCAATTATAGTATTTCTTCAACCGGTGTATTCTCAACCTCACGCCAATTCGAAGATATGTGGATCAGTCAAGCGGAGCGCCAGAGATTCTTCCTGAATTGTCATCAGCTGCGCATAAGTTCAATCGAAAGAAGTTAGAAAAAGCACCGTATAGCCATAATGGAAAACACCCCGGAAATTTGCTTTTTGGATATATACTTAGATTGATGATTTTCGTGGGAACCTCGATTATATTTCGTAAATTTGATTCAGATAAAATTCCTCCGAATGCAGGGGGGCGTATCTCAGTAGCAACTCATATCAACGGATTAGTAGATCCTAGTGTAATGATACAAACTCAAAAAAAGAGAATTATAACACTTGGTCGCCATGATTTGATTACAGGCCCAGTCATAGGATGGTGGTCCCGAAGAAATGGAGCGCAACCTGTACTAAGAAAAGCAGAAATGGAGGCCGGTTTAACAGATGCGGAATTCGCCCAAAAAATAAATCATAGAAGTATGTTAACAGTTGCGAATTGTTTAGCAGGAGGTCATGGCGCAGTAATAATGCCAGAGGGTAAATCACATCAAGATTCTAGGTTACATGCACTTAGAACAGGGGCTGCTAGAGCGGTTTTAGTCGCAGCAGCAATAGCCAATGAAAGAAAAAACCCACCGCCTGTAATTCAACCAACAGGACTTCATTGGAAGACACATTACTGGTTCAGAACCGATTGCTTTGTAGAATATATTAATCCAATTGATATTAATTTGGTTTTCAATAAGGATGAATCAACTAGATTAGCAGCAGGTGAATGGATAGAGCCTCCATCTTCTGCAGTTCATGATTTGAAAGATCAAATGTTTAATGCAATGTCTCCTTTAACTCCGGATGCTCCTGATTGGGAAACTTATCGTGCATGGAAATTACTTGCCCACATAAAGGCCAACAAAGAATCAAATTCTCTAAAAACACTCAAGCAAGAAGTGCGTGCTGCAAGGTGGATTAGTGATGGGATGAAGAAAAATTCTGAATCTATTGTTTTGATGCCTGATGCAATCGATGCTGCCGAAGTCTTACATTTACAAGGCCTAAATCCCAACTCCATTAACAGACATTTGAAATTAAAGAAAAAGAATTTTTATACTGTTTGTTCCGGTTTAATGGGGTTAATAATAATGTTAATTTTTTCTATACCTGTAATTATTAGTTCAGGAATTCAATCTCTCCTTGCCCGCCATATGGCTGAAAAGAGCGATGAAGGATTAGACGCACGAACGACATACTTCTTCTTAGCTGGTATGTTTTCTCCGGTAATTTTTTGGCCAATAACTTCCTTTTTCCTTCTCGTATTTTTATTGCCTGTTTCATATATCGAGTTAGGAGGCACGGGAGAGATTTCAGTAGTTTTGGCTATATTTTACTTCCTCTTATTCATTTTTATCTTTTATATCTCATCTCTGATATTTTTATTGGGATACGATCAGTGGACGGAGTATAAGGAAATATCCAAAATAGATAAATTTTCTAAAACTCTTACTGGAAATGAATTTGAAAAATCAATTAAAAAATTAGAATCACAATTAGGACTTCTCATATAGGGCGGCACCAAACAGAAGGCATGGATGCAGCCGGAGCTGGCGATATAATTAAAAAATGGCTCGAGAGTGAAAAGTTGGAAACAAGAGAAGTCCAAGATCCTCAAAATTTTCTACATTTACATGTTCGTTACCCACCAACTAAAGCAGCACATGTATTCAATATTGTAATTCCAAAAAATAGAAATTTGGTACTAATATATTCCATTACGCGTGTAGATGATGGGCAACAATCGGAAATGAAAGAACAACATTCTACCGCCCCTCTTGCTTGGGAAACTTGGCTTCATGATACGCGAATTCTTCTGACTCAAGCAGATTTAGATTGGGTATTACATATCGGGAAGAAAGAACAACAACCGGGGCCTCTTCAAGCATTTAACCTCTCAAGGCCTATTTGGTTTGATGGATTAACTCAAAATGAATTTATGCACACCATGAGGCATGTATGGCTTACTAAATTAGCTTTAATTCATAAAATAAAATTCGGATATGGGCAAGGGGTTGGTAAACCGGGCCCAGTTGATGATTGGATATCTAAGAAATCAGAAAAAAAATCTAAATCTTCAGATTTTAAAGATGAAAAAATGAATATCGACATCGATGAAACCGGCGGTTTTGGTCGTGGTTTCGATAGAGATGAATGGGCCTAAATCCATATTCTAGTTGGAAATCATGGAATGACCCGTAAGGGTCGACATTAAGTATAGAGAATATACGAATTAACTCGTACCAGCGTCAGGCTGGAGGTAGAATTATGGATAGAAGTCAGGAAAGAACTAGTGTGATGATAGTCACATTGATGCTAATGAGTATATTTGTAGCAATGGTGGCACCACAGGTTGCTGCTAGCGAAGTAGTGCTTACCGATGCGGTACAAATCGTTAATGGTGGTTCACAAAATGATCGAATGGTAGCGCTTGATTCAGATTCTGAGGGGAATGTCCATTTTGTTTGGAGCCGTAATACTCAACATCTTTACTATAAATTAGTTGATGCTAGAGGAGAGACTCTTATCGCAGCCACTCAAATTTCCAATCCTGGCCAACATAGAGCATGGCACCCAGATATTGCTATAGATAGTAATGATAGAGCACATATTGTTTGGGCTGATAGAGCAGGAAATTGGGCAATTAAATATACTGTAATTGACCCATCACAAGACGATCTTGATGGAGGCGTGGCTATCGATTCATCTATCTCAGTAATCGATGATTTTGAAGTATCTCGTCATACTCAAAATAGGGATTGGCCAGCAGTTGATGTAGATTCTTTTGCTAATGCACATATTGTTTGGGAAGATTCTTTTGAACAATTGGACAAATATTACCAACAACCTCAAATTTACTATGCAATGATAGAAGCAGATGTAGTTGCTAGAACTGCAATCGTTGCAATTGATGAAACATTATTGACACCTATAATTGGTCACAAAGGTCATCCTGATGTTGCAGTCGATTTAGATGATTATGTTCAAATTGTTTGGGACGATACTCGCGGCGGTAAAGTAGAGATGGTAGTTCCAATTGATACATCTGGTTCAATGAATGCTGAATGGGCAGACATGTGTGCTGTTTTCTATGGAGGATCTTTCGCTAGCGGATATCAATTCGAAGGTTTGAAACCTATGCTAGAAAGAGCAAATATGACTGTGTATGAAACATTATATGCATTAAGTGGGAACTGGCCATCTGCAGCCACAAGTGGAAATTGTGCTGCTGCTTATGCTACTGGTGGTAGTGGAAATCAAGGTCCACGCACAACTTCCCTCGGCCTCCAACCAAATGATGACTCGGGTGGAATTCGTGAATTAACTGAAGTCGTATATTCTAATGGAGCAATAGATCTCCCTCAAGATGGAGGGTATTACAGTGAGTTTTGGGGTCCAGCATCAACATGGGCCTGTTTCTCATGGCACGACGCTCAAGGTAATGTTCCTGGAAACCCGCCTACTATGCTCGACCATAAGTGGAATCCGAACGCAACAAAGATAGTGATTCCAATTTCTGATGAGGGGCCATATGGGGGCGACCCAGCTACGGATTCTGATGATACTCAATCGATACTAGAGGCGCACAATGCTTGTGTAACTGCTGGAATTATCCCAATCCCTCTTATGGCTGCTGGATTTGGTAGCGGATCCACCGCTGTAGGTTCACATATGATGGATATGGCTCAATGTCCAAATGGATTTCAGAGCCTTAATACAAGGACTTGTTCCGGTTCCACACTTGCTCTAACAAATGCTGAAGGGATGATGTATAGTTTCCCAACAGGGTCAGCGAATCTAGCAGAAATGCAACTGATGGTTGAAGCTTTAGTATATCTTTCAACTAATAATTCTAGAGAAATTTTCTTAACTGTTTTAGATCCTTTAACTGTTTTAGATTCCCCCAAACCTGGTTGGTCAAAGGGAGATTCTGGAACTTTTGTTGACACTACTGCAGATCGATATGTAGAAGACATCGGTTCTTCACCAGATGCTCTTGGATATGGGCATTTAGTAGTAGTTAATGATACAAGAATTACTTTGAATGATGCTTACAGCCTACATCCCGCAATTGCAATAGATAATTCAGGTAATACACACCTTACTTGGATGGACGGCCGTGCCTATGGTTTCGATATTGATGTTAATTATGAGGTATATTATACACGTCTTCGTTTAAGCTCCGCTGGTGCTTGGGATGGTGCTAGTGCTGGATTACCATCATATGCTATCAAGCAAATTTATGATGCGGCAATATCTAATGTTGAAGGTTACGACGGAGTATCTCCAGATAGGCCATTTAGTGCTAATTCACATATGCCATCTATACTTACGGACTCATTCGACAATGTTCATTTAACTTGGTTAGATAATTACAATGATACACAAGGAGAGACTTTGATGTACACTCGTTTGAATCATACTAACAATGACTATCCTTCAGGTTTCCCTCTAAACTCGGTTGCATCATCAATTTTTGATCCATGGGAACTGATTCCAATAACAGAGTGGCAATCTGATAAATTAGGGCCAAATTCCCCTGCTCTTCCAGAATTAGGGCAACCTCCTGCCTTTGCAAATGATATGGGCAGCGGCGCTCACGTAGGCTGGTCCGATACTAACAAATGTAATGATGAAAATAATGGAGGTTCTTACACGCTTTGTTATGTACATATTTTAACTGGACTAGTCGATGTTTCCCTATCAGATACAGAAACATTCTATCATACGATAGAACCTAGTGAGCAAACAACATACAATATGTCAATATCTAATCCAACTCCTGGTCCTGCAGAGTTAGTATCAGATATATTTTCTATGGCAATTGAAGGCGTACCTACCAATTGGAGTGCCAGCATATTCTTTGCAAGTAATCATACACCAATCTTTGACTCAACCCCAGTCTCTCTTCAAGGTGGCGAAAGTATTTCCTTGTACATGAGGGTAAGAGCGCCCTCAATTTATCAAGCGCATGGTGATGAGTTAGCTACTATCAAAGTTACAGCAATTTCATACAAAGACCCTGCAATACGTGATGAAGCCATAACTCTGACTTTAATGGATGTCGTACATGGAATCGAATTAGATACTAGTCACTTCCAAGCAGATGTTGAACAAGGACAGCAAGCCACCTTTTCGATATCTATTACTAATACTGGAAATGTATACGATACATTTGCATTTTATGATCCAACTACGTTAGAAGGACAAACTGAATGGGCCCTACCATTTGGTTGGGGCGTTACTTTCCCTACCTCATTATCATTAGATCCAGGGCAATCAATGACTAGGAACTTACAGATCGATGTACCGACTTCTCAAGAACCAGGGACATTTGTAATATATCTAAAAGGTTGGTCAACTGGCGAACCCGTTTTATCAGTCGATAAAGGGACTTTTGATATTCTCGAATTATGGGTGAATGTATCAATTAAGAGTACTGGAAATATTGTGTTTGAATTAGGTGAAACTACAAACTACGTGCTTCCTGGAGAATGTTCTGAATTCGAAATTGAAGTAACTAAGCACTTTACCCCTGGTCATTTAGTTTTCACAACACCTGGAGGTCCGGATGAGAAACCAGTCGAAGTATCTGAGCAAACTTGGAGATTTGATCATTGGACAGTGAATTTAGATTTCTCTGAAGCACCCGGGGGGAATAGCGTAGCCCAAGAAACACCTCGATATTGGTC